>JASEHI010000169.1 GCA_030018695.1 Anaerolineales bacterium | reverse complement strand
CGGCATTGCGATACCCTCCTCGCGTCCTGTCCGTGTGCGGGACGGTGATCTTGAAACGTTGTCCGTATTTCTCGCAGGTGACGATCAATTCTTCGTCACTCTCGATGGCGCGATAAACGATCGCCTTGTGAAGACTGCCTTTATCCTTTTTCAGTTCGGCCAGGTCATAGCGGTTCTTGTTATTGCAGCTTGGGTTGGTGCATCGGGCAGAGACAAACGGCGGCATACCATCCTCCTTTGGCAGATGCTCACAGTATAGAATAAAGTTCGCTAAGGGGCAAGTGCTTTGCGTCACCGATTTCATTGAGCGAGGCACATCTCAGTGGGGTGGGGGAGTGAGTGCCAAAGATGAAAGATGAAAGCGGAAAGATGAAGAAAGAAAAACAAAAAAAACGAAAAAAAGAACCAGCGCACGAAATCCACCTTTCATCTTTCATCTCTCATCCTTCATCTTTTCCCAGCAGGGGGCTTGACAGGCGAGGGATTTGGTTATAGAATAGTCTTGCTTTCGATAAGTAATCTTACGATAAGCATAAGGATTTCGTATCTCTGCTCAACCATATAGGAATCCAACGTCAGGAGACGTTGGAAATGTTCCGAAGTCCGGAGACTGCGGAATCCGCGTAATGAGGAGTTTCTCGACACAAATGGTTACGTCTGCCTCCAATTCAC
>JASEHI010000168.1 GCA_030018695.1 Anaerolineales bacterium | reverse complement strand
GGTCTTATTCGTGGATGGTTGACGACGAAACCACAAATTCCGTCAGAACCAGAAAGATTTGGCTTACCTTGGCGGCAATGTCAGTATTTTTAACCATGCTCACGCGGGCGACCATGTTTACGCCTATTGCCTTGACGCTGATTGCAACTTTTTAGGAAGAGCCTGTATATTAATTGAACGCTAATATGAAAAAACTTCTCTTTATTTTATTTTTCCTGGTATTTTTATCCCTATTTTTCCTGGTTTCTAAAACATACTCTGCTGATTGCGCTCCCGGGGAGTGTGTATCCGGGTATGTATGTAATTACGGAACTATGTGCTGTACCTGCGGTACATCAGGTTGCGGATGCCCTAGTAGTCTGTCAATCATGCTTTGATGGGTAGGGATTCTTTAACATTCTCTTTGAGATGGACGATCGGATACAGTTTCTTGAGCTTGATACGTGCGTCGGCAGTTGTGAAACGCCATTCAACAGTGGCTTCATTGGTGTTGCGTTCTGTTTCCCAAGCCAAGGTCTCGCGCTCCAAAGTTGCCAGGTTTGGAATGTAGCCGTCCAAACATTGGCGGCTGAGGACGCTGAATTCGATCTCAGCCATGTTGAGCCAACTGCCGTGCTTGGGTGTGGAATGGAACTCCAAACGATCCAGGATGTGCTTGGCTTCGGCAGGCTCAAACACTTCATACAAAGCAGCAGGCGAATG
>JASEHI010000167.1 GCA_030018695.1 Anaerolineales bacterium | reverse complement strand
CAACGCCATTCCCGTGCTGAAAAATCTCACCCATCTACCCGTCATCCTCGACCCGTCCCATGCCACAGGCCACGCCGATTACGTCGCCGCGGTCGCCCGCGCCGCCATCGCCGCAGGCGCGGATGGCCTGATCATCGAAGTCCACCCCGACCCCGCGCACGCGGTCTCGGACGGCAAGCAATCCCTCAAGCCAGAGAAATTCGCAGCCCTGATCAAGCAAGTCGGCCAAATCGCCCAGGTCATGGGGCGCAGCCTCGCCTCCGTAGAGTCTCCCTCACTTTGGGAGCCCGCAGGGTGCTTCCCCCTACGGGGACTATGCGCGAAGGGCTAGAGTGAGGGCGCATGTCAGATGACTTTTTTTTACCCAAATCCAAAATAGCGATCATTGGACTCGGATTGATGGGCGGCTCGCTGGCGTTGGTGCTGAAAGGGAAGTGCGCCGCCCTTTTTGGACTCGACCCGCATCACGCGACGCTCGAGCTTGCCCGCCGTCAAAATATCGTTGACCTCGCTGATAGCGACCCCGCCAAACTCCTGCCCCAAGCCGACCTCGTTATCCTGGCCGCGCCTGTGCCAGCCATTTTGACGCTACTCCAGCAACTACCCGACTTCACGCCGAACCAGTGCATCGTGCTGGACCTCGGCTCAACCAAACGCCTCATCGTGGACGCGATGTCGCGCCTGCCCGAACGCTTCGACCCCA
>JASEHI010000166.1 GCA_030018695.1 Anaerolineales bacterium | reverse complement strand
CCGGCGCAAATACCCCGATCAATCCAATCACCTTGAAGCGGTTGTAGAGTTCGGTCGAGATCACCGAGATGGCGATCAAGACCGCCGCCCAGGGTGATGTGAAGATAGCCAGCCAGACCGCCCCAGGGACAAGCATCACCAGCGAGAACCAGACCGGGATGCGGCGGTCGCGCATGTCCCAGGCCGTCTCACAGGTCAGCCACCAGAAGAGGAAAATCAGGGCAATCGCTTCGATGGTCGTCATGGCGCAGCCTCCACGCCGCCGGTGTAACTGGCCACCAGGATCGCCAGGCCGAGAAAAATATCGACCGAGTAGGCGCTGCCCTGAGCCTGTCGAAGGGTGCTGCGCAGAGCATTTTTTAGCACGTTTGTCTAACTCCTTCTACGGGACTCCATGAACAGGATACCAAACGACCTTCCATGTAACCGTGTTACTGGTTGCGCTGCGCGCGCCAGAGTCGGTCACGGTGAACCAGGCTCGCCAGGTGCCTTCCTGGGTAGTGCCGAAGTAGGTATCGCCGGCCTGGGCCGGGCCAAAACTGAAATTCCCAGCAGGCGACAGGTTGTAGCTGGCTGTGGTGTTATCCGGGCGTCGGACGTAAAGCGTAACCGTGTACGGTGCGGTTCCGCCGTTGATCGTCCCGTTTAGGGTTTGCGCCGGCAGGCCGAGTTTCGGCCCATACAGCACGAGCGAGCCGTGCTGCGGGGTGAGGCTG
>JASEHI010000165.1 GCA_030018695.1 Anaerolineales bacterium | reverse complement strand
TCGACTTTTTGGAGATGGGTAGCCCTGACGCTGCCCCCTAAACATTACATGTAATGGACGAGCCGCTGACGGGTCTCGACACGCCCGCGCAGGAGGGACTGCTGGCCCTGCTCGGCGATCTCCAGCAGAGACGCGTCACTGTGATGGTCGCCACCCACGACCTGGAACAGGCGGCGCGTTATTTTGACAAAATATTGCTTCTGAATCATAAGATAGTTGCGTTTGGTGTGGCAGAGGAAGTCTTAAAGCCCAACAATCTGATTGTTGCTTATGGCGGCAAACTTCAGATAAATCGAGATGGGCAGATGCTGGTGGATGATTGCTGTCACGAGGATTAATTTACGATTTACGATTGACGATTTACGATTGGAGATATTGCAATGGACGAAAAGACTTTCAAAGACCGGACGAAGCGGCTCGGATTGTCAGTCATCCGGCTGGTGGAAAAATTCTCCCGCTCAATAGCAGCGGATGCTATTGGACGGCAAATCGTTCGGTCGGCAACCTCCATCGGAGCTAACTATCGCGCGGCCTGCCGTGCAAAATCAACCCCTGATATGATCAACAAACTCAAGGTTGTTGAAGAAGAAAGTGACGAGACAGGATATTGGCTGGAATTAATCGTTGAGGCGGGCTTTGCCCCCAAAGATCAGGTCGCGCCAATTGCCAAAGAGACGGACGAGATTCTGGCAATGACCGTCGCTTCTCTCAAAACTCTGCGTGCCAGGCAATTAATCAACTCGATAGTTGTATTTTAGCGTTTTTAGCATAAACGTGATACCCTCGCTGGCA
>JASEHI010000164.1 GCA_030018695.1 Anaerolineales bacterium | reverse complement strand
CGCTACCTTCCCGAAGGGGTTTGCGTCCAACGGCTTTTTCGGGCCGTAAAAGGGGTAGCGGAAAATAAGTACATAGAACGTGGTGCGGTGCTGAACGGCTTGCTGCCAGGAGGGGGTGGTGTGAGGGGGGCAGAAGAAGGCATAACCAGCTCAACCTACGGCTTTAGAATCACATCCGCATAACCTCCAACTTTTTCATCTGTTGCCTTGCCATCATGGTAAACGTGACCCAAAACGAAGATACGGAGCCAAGCAATCTTATCCAAATCGTGTACTAATGGGTCTATACCTATATCGGCCCTCATGAACGGATCACCATGACTCGGAGAAAGAATATAGTCGCCTCCGCGATACTCGGTAGTACCTTAACAGTGAAAAGTTTGCACAAAAAGCAAGAAGATCAGGGCTGAGCCGGATATGCCTGGGCCAACTCAGGGATGACCACCATCTCACGCAATTTCAAAGCCATCACGACCACCTGACGGCCAAACTCAGTGAGATAGTATTTGTAGGTTCTGCCGACTTTCTTGATCAAGCCATGGACACGTAGGCGTTTGAGCAAGCGAGTGATTTGTCCCGAGTTCTTGTTAGACAGGAGTTGGCGCAGATCCTTGTTAGTGAAACCGCTGATGAAAAACTCACCCCGTAGCAAGGTACGAAATAAGGAGATATCCTCTTCAGAGAAGAGATTGAAGCCCTTGTGGCGGTGGTGGTTGACTTCTTTAGTTTCAGCTAAGCAGTGGAGTTTCTCGACGCCGACTTCTGGGGTATCGATCTCGGAGATGAACTTGAG
>JASEHI010000163.1 GCA_030018695.1 Anaerolineales bacterium | reverse complement strand
AGGAGGCCTTCCGCCTGAGCGTGGGCGGAGTGCCGGAGGTCATCAGGCCAGGGCAAAAGTACGCCGGCGGGCTGGTGCAAGGACCGAGCACGCTGGTCTACGTCAACCGAGGCATCGGCCTCATCGCTCCGCCAGTGCGCTTCAATTGCCGGCCTGAGGTCACGCTGCTACAATTGCGAAGAAGATAACAAGATGCCTGACTGTGTCAAAACAATCCTTTCCACTGTACGCGACTGTGGCGCGGCGGTGCAGCCACAGCCGGCTAAACCGACCATCCCAGCGCGGCGACGGCTATCGTATTGGGTGGCGGCGGCGTTCGTTTTGCTCTTGTCGATCTGTGGGATGGTGGTGGCGTTCGTTTTGCTCTCGATGAATGCCGATGGGACGAACCCGCGCAACCTCACCAATAACCCCGCGGACGATGTGGGTCCGGCGTGGTCTCCCGACGGCCGCTTCATCGCGTTCGTTTCCACTCGCGGCGGCATTTTTTCGGGATCGATTGAAGAGCGCGCCAGGGCTCTGCTCCGCTACATCCGCTTCATCATTGACACCATTCGATATGGCATCGCTGAGATTCCCGCAAATGCTGAAATCTACGTAATGGATGCCAATGGGGCGAACCAGTGCAACCTCACCGAGGAGTATGGTGGATACATCATCGCAGGGGCTACAAACTCCTTTGGCGCAGGAGAGGATGATTTCTACCTCATCGAGACGGATGCGGAAGGAGGTGTAGGAGAGAGGAACAGATAAAACTTGGGGCATCCTTTCCCTGGTTGTTTTCTTCATCGTCGGCGCTCTCCTCCTGGCGC
>JASEHI010000162.1 GCA_030018695.1 Anaerolineales bacterium | reverse complement strand
CTCGATGAAAGCGTCCTGCAAAAAGCTGTGCGCCATGCCGCCCAGGTTGCCGCTCTCAGCAAACCCGTCTCCCCGCATACCTTCCGCCATTCTTTTGCCACCCAACTATTACAAAACGGCTACGACATCCGCACCATCCAGGAACTCCTCGGCCATAAAGACGTAAAAACCACCATGATTTATACGCATGTTTTACAACGCGGCGGCCTCGCCGTGCGCTCCCCGCTGGATGGTTGAATTTGTTACTCATTTCTCGTTACTCGTGTCTCTTTGCCCACCCGCTATTTGCCATCTGCCATCTGCCATTTGCCACTCATCACTCCTCACTCATCACTCTTCGTCCCCCAGCATGAGAAAAACACACTCTGCGCAGCACCCTTCGATAAACTCAGGGCAACG
This sequence comes from Anaerolineales bacterium, assembly GCA_030018695.1. GTDB lineage: Bacteria > Chloroflexota > Anaerolineae > Anaerolineales > Villigracilaceae > CG2-30-58-95. The sequence goes on along the minus strand of JASEHI010000162.1, from coordinate 422 downwards.
CCTACTCGGTCGAATCCTCATCCTTCTCTTTCTGACCATACTCGCAATCACCGCTTGCAGCCCCCAGCCGCTCGCGACGCCTATCCCGCCAACCATCACCTCCGCCCCGACCACGGACTGGCTGCAGGTCTACTTCACCGACCCCGCCAACCCCAGGGCCAAAGAGTACGTTGGCGGACCGGACGAGGCCCTCGCCGCCGCCATGTATCAGGCGCGGCTCTCGTTGGACGTGGCTGTCTACAGCCTCAACTTGTGGAGCATCCGCGATGCCCTCCTGGCTGCCCATCGGCGCGGCGTGGTCGTGCGCATCGTCATGGAAAGCGACAACATGGACAGCGACGAGGCCCAGGCGTTGATCGCCGCCGGCATCCCCCCGATGGATAGGCACAACCGTGCGCCTTCCATCGCTGTGGCTAAGAAAA
>JASEHI010000161.1 GCA_030018695.1 Anaerolineales bacterium | reverse complement strand
GCCATTGAAAAGTGCATTCAACTCAAACTTACCCAACAAACCGGATGAACACTTGATTAGCCACCAGCCGGGCGTGGGGAGTGAGGCGTAATGCGTGATGCGTGATGCGTGATGCGTAAGAAGGGGGCGTGGAAACCCATTCGACCAAATCCAGCCGCAAGAGTTCAGAGACTTCTTCCGGAAAAGCATCTTCGATGCCGATGCCAAATCGAGAGTGAAAATCGGCGTTCGAAACGCCTTCGCGGGTGAGACGCAGGCCGGTCAGCATGGTTTCCTGCATTTGGGTTCGCAGGTTGACAGGTTGCAGGCTTCGCCCTGAGGCTCTGCCCGAAGGGTTGCAGGTTGCTGGGGAGCGGGGAATTGGTAAATTGGTGGATTGGGACTTGGGAAATTGGTAATTGGTGAGGCGTTCGATGTAGGTTTTGATGCGCAGGACATTCGAGTAGCGGTATCCGTCCGCCCAGCCGTGAGCCCCAGCACCGAAGCCTAAATAGGGCTGGTTGCGCCAGTATTGCAGGTTGTGCCTGCAAGCAAAAGATGAAGGATGAAAGATGAAGGATGAATTTGTTTCGGACATGCCTTCATCTTTCATCTTTCCGCTTTCATCCTTTAATTTCGCCCAGTTGGAAATTTCATATTGGGTGTAACCTTCGAATTCCAGAAAGTCGGAGGCCCACTCGTACATATCGGCGGCGAGATCGGCATCGGGTGACGGCATGCGCCCACGCGCCGACCAGCGGCCAAAAGGCGTGCCGTGCTCCAGCGTCAGCGCGTAGAGCGAGAGATGCTCCGGCTGCAAACCCAAAGCTGATCTAACAGTAGCCTGCCAACGGTCGAGGGATTGTTCCGGCAGCCCATAGATCAAGTCAAGATTTA
>JASEHI010000160.1 GCA_030018695.1 Anaerolineales bacterium | reverse complement strand
GTGGAGGCCGTTCTTCTTCCGTTCAAGGGACAGATCATCTACAGCCAGCTTCCCGCTCCATCTGATTCGAATGACCTTTTCCAACTCTACACTTTCACGGCCGGCCTTCCTTGCCCACCACAATATCGTCGTCCAACTGAAATTAAGTTTCTCTTCCTCGGCCAGATAACCTGCTGTCCGGCGAAGACTGCCCCTCATATAGACATTCAGCTTTAGAGCCTTTCTTTTGACCGCCTTCGATACTCTCGCCCATCTCTCCAATGTTAGAGGTAGAATCGTGAATGTCTTTGTCGAGCATTCAGGGTTCAGGCAGTACATCCGCTCTGCATCTGTTTGCCTCTCCTTTCCACCGGCGTCTTTGAAGCTTCGGCCAGGCCGCACCTCTTTAGGGGCCACCCTGGAGCTCCCACAGTCCGGACAGCACAGCTTTTCCTGCGTTTCTCCTTCCACTATTCTGCCCAACCGCATCTGCTTACGTCTTTTCTCCTGCTTCTCGTATACCCGCTCAATCTTCACGTCTCTTCTGTACTTGCCCTTCTTTTCGGCGGGCTTGTTGCGAATTGCTTCGCAGTAACTCTTGATCTCTTCGTAAGCCTTTACCTGATGTTCGCCCACATGGCCTTCTCCCAAACATTCCTCTACCTGAAGCATCAATTTTTCTATCAGATAATCTCGATTATATTGATTTTCCACCCCTTTTCGGCTCAGGAGCTTTCTCATCTTGGTCCGCAAGAACAGTCCATCCATATCCTTCATGCCCAGACGGACACAGCTGCTTGTTATACTTTTCACCAATCCTTCTTCTACCAGTTGTTCGGCTATCTCTTTATCAGTCCTGTCCCAATCTTCAAGCTCATCTTCATTCTCTTCATCTTCATCGTCTAAA
>JASEHI010000015.1 GCA_030018695.1 Anaerolineales bacterium | reverse complement strand
ACGTTTGCACGTTTGCACGTTTGCACGTTTGCACGTTTGCACGTTTGCACGTTTGCACGTTTGATTGTGAAGGAAGAATGTTATGGCAGTTAAAACCACCTCGATTTCGATTTCAACCCGGGGGAATGCCGATGTGCAAGATATTACCGGTGAGGTTGCGGAGGCCGTGACGCAATCCGGACTGAAATCTGGCATCGTGACGGTCTTCTGCCCATCCTCCACCAGCGGGGTGACGACCATCGAGTACGAACCAGGCGCGGTGGCGGATCTACGCCGCCTGTTCGACGAGATCATCCCACAAGGGCGCGCCTACGCTCACGAGGCCGCCTGGCATGACGGCAACGGTCATAGCCACGTGCGCGCCACGCTGCTCGGCCCCTCGCTGAGCGTGCCTTTCGTGGCAGGCCGCCTGACGCTCGGCACATGGCAGCAAATTGTGTATCTGGATTTCGATGTCAGGCCGAGGCGCAGGGAGTTGGTCGTGCAGGTGATGGGAGAGTAAAAAAGTTGTACAATACAAGCAGGATGACCGTCACCCGCAAGTCTTTCTTTCCACTTCTGTTCAGCCTCCTCGCCCTGCTCCTGCTCTCTCCGCTGACCCCGCGCGCCTGGGAATTGACCCCGCCGGTAGGCCTTCAGCAGGGATTGCAGCCCATCCCCTTGCCCGCTTCCTATGAACTATTGGACTCACCCCCACAAGCCGATCTGAATGGCGATGGACACCCCGAAATGTTGCGCCTGGCGGATGGCCGCCTGGCGATCCTTTCCGGGACGCAAGCCGGCTGGCAAAGTCCCGCATCTTGGCGCGTCGCCCAGGCTGCCTTCAGCGACCTGAACCGTGACGGCCTGCCCGAGGTCGCCTTGCTGGTCTGGCGGCCGTTCCGCCCCTGGCCGGTGGACGCGTGGCTGCCGCACGGCGGGCGCATCTCGGAATTTCACGATGCCGAAGGGCAATCCTGCCACCTGATCCTGATCGGCTGGAAGCGGGGAGTTTACCGGGAGCTATGGGCCGGCTCCGCGCTGGCCGAGCCAGTCCGCGCCTTCGCCGCCACAGACTTGGATGCAGATGGCAAGGAAGAACTAGTTGTGCTGGAGGCTGCGTATGATGATCCGCCGTCCAAAACGGCGAACAGGCTCAAAGTCTGGGAATGGAACGGATTCGGCTTCAGCGCCGTCTCTATGTTGGAGGGAAGGTTCCGCCAAATGCAGATCGTCCGCGCACCGGACGGTCGCGTATTGATTCTCGCGCCCTGACGCGCAATTGCATGAGGAGAATGCTATGAAACCCATTAAATATCATCCCCTTTGGCTGGCGATCAGCGCCTTGATCGTCGTCTCATTGGCCTGCACCATTTCCATACCGCTCACCCAGCCGCCGGCAACTCTCGCCACGCCGACAACTTCCGGGCCGCTGCCCACCCCGCCGCCGGGCGTCTACCCGCCTGGCTTCGCCGAGTATCCGCTTGTGCAAGTCAACCTGCCGGCCTCCTTCGGTGGCAGCGACTACACCCTGCCCGTGGATCTGAACGCCGTACAGGGCATGGATACGGTCGAACTCACGCCGCAGGCCCGGGCGCTCCTGGCGCAGAACGGCTTCGTCGTCCTGCCGCCCAATCCCGGCGAATTTCGCGAGTTCTACCAGCTCTATGAGAGCCACCGTTACGACCAGGCCAACCTCTTCATCACCACCGATTCGATCTACCACGTCTACCACCTGATCTTCGACAAGATGCTGCGCGACCTGGAACGGGATTATTTCATCGCCGACCTGAACTCCCTGACCAGCGCCATGTTGAGCGCATCGTACCAGCAGTACCAGACCCTGCGCGGTAGCTCGCTCGAAGAACCAGCCTTGCGCAACGTGGCTTTCTTCGCCGTGGCCGCCCAACTGCTCGGTCTGCCGGACGCGGTGCCGGGCGAGGCGACCAACCTGGTCAACGCCGAACTGGGGCTGATCAACGCCGCTGGCGGTGCGCAGGTCTCGCCCATCTGGGATCGCCCTGACCTGGCCGCTGATAAGAAGCTGATTGAAGATTATAGCCAGTACAAACCCCGCGGCCATTATACGCGCAGCGAAGAACTCAAGAAGTACTTCCGCGCCATGATGTGGTACGGACGGCTGACCTTCCGCCTGAACGACGCCTTCGAGACGCGTCGCGCCCTGCTCCTGACCCAGGTGCTGCGCTCCGCCACTGCCGCGAATGGCGCCCCGGCCGCCCAGCTCTGGGAGAATATCTACGACCCAACCGTCTTCATCGTTGGCAAGGCGGACGACCTGGGCTATCACGAGTACGGCGCACTTATGGATACCGTCTTCGGCCTCAACGCCGCTGCGCAGTCCTTCGCCGACGAGGCCAAGTTCGCCCAATTCATGGAAGCCGCCAAGACCCTGCCGCCGCCCCAGGTAAATTCCATGTGGGTCTGGATCTGGCAGGATCAGGATCAAGTCACCAAAGGCTTTCGCTTCATGGGCCAGCGCTTCACCCTGGACGCCTACGTCTTCGGCCAGTTGATCTGGCGTAAAGTAGGCACAGCGGATGATCCGCGCGGCCTGCCCAAGGGGCTGGATTTCTTTGCCGCTATGGGTTCGGACGAGGCCTATAACATCCTGAAAGAGATGGGCGAGACGCAGTATGCCAATTACAATCAACAGATGACCAAAGTCCGTAACGAGGTCTCTGCCCTGGGAACGGATTCCTGGACGCAGAACCTGTACTGGTCGTGGCTGTATTCCTTCCAACCGCTCATCACCCCCAAAGACAATCGCTATCCAACCTTCATGCGCACCCAGGCCTGGGCGCGCAAAGACCTCCAGACCGCCCTCGGCTCGTGGACTGAACTCAAGCACGATACCATCCTGTATGCCAAGCAGGTCATGGCCGAGATGGGTGGCGGCGAGGGCATGGAACAGCCTCCGCAGGGTTACGTTGAACCCAATCCCGAAGCTTACGCCCGCTTGCTGGCTCTGACCGAGATGACCAAAAACGGCTTACAGGGACGCAACCGGCTCTCCGAGTTGACCCGGAGAAACCTCGAGAACCTGATCGAAGAATTGACCTTCCTCAAGACCGCCTCCGAGAAGGAACTGGCCGGCGAGGCATTGACCGAGGACGAATACTGGCATATCTTCTACTGGGGCGGCATACTGGAACAATTCACCCTGGCGGCTGCCGACGTGGATGAAGGCGAGGGCCGTCCTGTGCTGGAAGACCAGAAAGCCGCCTTGATCGCGGATGTGGCCACCGGCCCCTCGCCGGAGGGTGGCCTGGTCGCCCTGGAGGAGGCCATCGGCCAGCCGACCTGGATCTACGTTGTCCTGCCCGGTCAGCCCTGGCGCATCGGCATTGGCGCGGTGTTCACATATTATGAATTCACTGTCCCGGCCGCCAACCGCATGACCGACGAGGAATGGCAGGCGCAAATCGAGGCTGGCGCCAACCCGCCGCAGCCGGAGTGGACAAATTCATTCATCGCGCCTTGAAAAAGATGGTTGGCCAATTCGGATCGAACACAGGCAAATTGTCCAACTCGCGCGATTCAACCTTGATTGACAACCCATCTCAGCCGTGCTAGAATCTTGCCGAGCCAGAAAGAAACGAGGTAAAGAATATGGCTACTACAAGCGTTGAACTGACGTTCGACAAGCTCCTCGCGGCGGTTCGCAAACTGCCGAATCCGCAAAAAGCAAGATTGTGGTACATGCTGAACACTGAATTCAGCCGCGACGAAATTCAAGGCCGAGCTATCGAGGCTGTTGAGGCAATTCGCGCTGCCAACGAAGGAGTCACCGAAGATGAAGTTATGGCAGACGCTACTGCGGCTGTTCAGGAAGTTCGCGCGGAGCGGCGCGCGCGTAGTCGTTGACACCAACGTTCTCATCAGTGGAACAATCGGTCGCTACGGCGCGTCTGCGCGAATCGTTGATGCCGCACTCTGTCGAGAAGTCACGGCGATAATGTCGCAGACACTGCTTGATGAGTACCTCGAAGCAATTCGGCGAGCGCATATCACCAAGAGATATCGCGACATTGCGCCACGCATCCAAGATGTCTCCGAGTTCTTGCGGCACAAAGCAGTGTGCGTCGAACAACTCGGACAGTATCGCGGAATCAAAATCCTCACGCCGCGCGATTTCGTTGTGAATGTGCTCCGAACGGCAACACATCTATAGAATTTCGCCGACCCAAAACAATCGAGGTAAGGAATATGACTACTGGCCTGTCACTGAGTCGGAAAACTTGCGAAATCGTGTACTAGCAGCACTTTTTCTTGTATTCCTGGCCGGATGCCAGCCTCGCCAGACGGTCACATTGGCCTTTTTAGGAGACCTGATGCTCGGCCGCGGCGTCACGCCGGATGAAGACTCGCTGGCATACCTGGCCCCCTACCTCCAATCGGCTGACCTGGCGCTGGCGAACCTCGAATCCCCTTTCGCTGTAAATCCCTCCTTGAACCTATCCCCTTCAACCTCCCAACCTTCCAACCTTCCAACATCCCAACCTTCCAACCTTCCAACTTTCTAACTTTCCAACCTCCCAACCTTCCAACCTTCCAACCTTCCAACTTTCTAACTTTCCAACCTCCCAACCCTACAACCTGTGCGCGCCCTCCGACCGCGCCGCCCTGCTCGCGGACTGGGGCCTCGATCTCGTTTCGATTGCCAACAACCACAGCCTGGACTGCGGCCCGGGCGGCCTGGCTGAGACCGAGTCCACGCTCCACGCCGCCGGTCTGACGGCCCTCGGCCCGCAGCCGGTCGATCGCACAATAAACGGCCTCCGGCTGGCATTCCTGGCCTTTGAAGATGTCTCCGCGCCATTGGATGTTGAGACTGCCACGCAGGTTATCCAAAAAGCGTATGATAACGGCGCGCTGGTCATCGTTTCGATCCACTGGGGCATGGAATATCAAGGCGGTGCAAGCGAGCGGCAAAAATGGCTCGCCGCGCAGTTCGCCCAGGCCGGCGCGGCGCTGATCTGGGGACATCACCCGCACGTGATCCAGCCCGCCGAATGGATCCAACCTCCCGCAGGTTCGGCATCGGCCCGCACGAACCCGTTCCCTGCAAGGGAACGGGTTCGTAGTCCGGCACTCGTCCTCTACAGCCTGGGTAATGCCCTCTTCGATCAAGGCGGGCTGGCAGACACACGTCAGTCCGCGCTGGTACTGGTTGAGCTAGGCGAAAACGGCGTGCGGAGCGCACACGCCATCCCGTTCGAGATTGACATTCAACACAGCCGCGTTATGGAGGCAGATGAGAAGGCTGCTCAAGCAATTCTTGAACGATTGGGGTTGAAGTGAAAACTTGATGGAAAGCCATGCAAAAAGGGATATAATTCACATTGCCCGAAGAGCCACTCTTGCTGATGACCATTATGGATGAAACGGCAGTGGAGACGTTAAGCGCGGGAGAACGATTAGCAGCGGGTCTGCAGGATATTCTCCTTGATCGCATTACCTGCGCGGATACACCGCAGGCGCTCACCGCACATCTGGACGAAGTGTTTAACGAGGCATGATGCGCTACCGCTTAACCAATCATGCCCGCCAGGAAATAGCTCGCCGTCATATCTCCGAGGAAGACATCGCAAAGGTGCTTGCCGAACCAGAACAAACACTAATGATTCAACCAGGCCGTGTAGTGCTTCAATCTACGTTCAAGATAGGCAAACCACCGAAAACCTATTTGCTTCGGGTATTTATAGATATTGACTCTGAGCCCCCCGCTGTCGTGACAGCCTATCGCACAAGTAAAGTGAGCAAGTATTGGAGGGTCGAATAATGAAGGTAATATATGATCGTGAAACTGACACATTGACCATCATTTTCTCGGATGGGATTGTCTCCGAAAGTGACGAAGATAAGCCCGGCGTGATTTTAGATTACGACACTTCGGGCAATCTGGTTTCAATGGAAATCCTGGATGCCTCGAGCCACGTAGCTGTGCCAGGCAAGATAGAATATCAGGTCTCCCCAATCGCAGTATAGTGTGCCGTAACTAACAAAATTTTCCCCACACCATCTCCACCACCTCCCCCGCCCGCCAGAAAGCCACCGCCGCCATGCCGTGCGCCAGCATGGCAAATAATGGCGGCTTTTGCAGCGTGTAATACGTCCAGCACTCGCGCGTCGTGCCCCAATATTCAAGAAAATAACCCAATCCGGCCCCGGCGAGGAAGGTCAGGACTGCAAAGCGGTGGTCTGTGGGAGTCAGGATGAGGAAGGTGACGAGCAGCACGGCCATGACCGTCATGGATTTGCCCATCGCCGGCCAGACGAAGAAGAGCATCAGGGCGTAGAAAGCGGGAAAGACCAGCCAATAGAGAGTCTTGAAATTTAACACGACCCCCAAAGAGCGGGGGCAAGCGGACACAATGGAGCACAAAGGGGACTGTTTCTTTTCCTTCGTGCCCTTCGTGTACTTCGTGGTAAAAAGAATTAAAGCCCGCACCATGCGGTCAATCGTCAGGCTGGCGATCGGCCAGGCCGGGATGATCCACAACGGCGGGCGCTGGGCGGTGAAATACCACCAGATACCGGATTGCGTGCCCCAGCTCTCGATCACCAATCCGCCCAGCGCGCCGACGAAGATGATGAGCGCATCCGCGCGGATGTCCGCGCCGGACATGATGGTCAGCGACATGAACAGGAAAATGCCGACCAGCAGCCAATCGAAGTAACGCCACCACTGCCCGCCCCAATCAATATAGGCCAGCACCTGCACGGCAATCGGCCACCAGATGTAGATGATGAGGAAGACGGTTAATAAAAACACCCCCACCAGGGCGTAACTGGCGCTTGTCCAACCCATGAAGGCAGTGAGGCGGCGAAAGAGGGAGGGTCTGAGCAAAAGTGGCACCATAAGAAGCCGGTTTGTCAATCTGACCTACAATTTGCGTGCACAAGGTAAATCTTGATCGGTCAAACTATACTGACTTCTCAAATTGCACGTAATCGTTCATTTTGACAAGGTATTGCCGGTAATCTCTGATCAGCGATTTGAGGCTGCGATGAACGATCTGATGCTCAACTTTTTCGTATCCATGTATCAAACGGTTCCGCAATCCCGTAGTGGAAGCGAGGCGAACGGCGAAGCAAATCCTTATTCAAGCGCAGCATGGCGCAGCTCCTCGGCACGGCGAGCTAGATATACGCTTTGGCTTTCGCGAAATTTGTGCGTATCCCAATAACGACGCATAGCATAGGATTTCCAGGTTTCCCAGACAAAGGAAACTGTCTCGAACAAAATGACCCCTTCGCTGGCAATCTGATAACTGACCAGCGGATCGGCATGGTTGAGCATAGTCAAATCTACATCAGCAGGAAACAAGGCAGAAAGCGCGTTCCACAGTCGCCGCCTTTGCACTGGCGAAAGCGGTTTTTCCGAGAGAACACCAAGGTCAATATCACTTTCTCGATTCATCACACCACGCGCTGTCGAGCCGAAAAGCACAATAAACCGCAAGCCAAAATTCTTTGCCAGCGGTTTCAACTGTTCAACAGAAGGGAAATCGGCAAAATTTTCGAGCATAATTTGCACCCTTTTTAACACAAAAATTGTATCACGAATGGCCTTATTGCGCCTTGTGATCGTGGGTTCGCGCCGTAACTTATCATCCTATTGGGCTGCAAAAGGTAGAGTACATTGCCAGCACCTCACCGCGCCAGCGACAAAAACACATCCTCCAGCGTCGGCTCGCCGCGGGCGAGGCGGGTGGGTTTCAGCCCGGCGGATGTCAGCGAAGCGCGGAGTTGTTTTTCTGTCATCCCGCGCTCGACAATGATGCGCAGATGATCTCCCGCCAGTCCAACCCGGAAGACGCCTTCGCACTTAGCGCAGGCCGCCAGCCCTTCCTGCAGCAAGCCGGCAGAAACCTCCCACACGTCACCGGGGATGACCTGCGCCTTGAGATTGGCGGGTGTATCCATGGCCAACAGTTTAGCATCCCGCATCATGCCAATCCTGCCGCAGTACTCGGCCTCGTCCATGTAATGCGTGGTGACGAAAACGGTCACGCCCTGCGCGGCCAGTTCGTAGATCAAATCCCAGAAGACGCGCCGGGCCGATGGGTCCACGCCGGAGGTGGGTTCGTCGAGAAATAAAAGTTTGGGATGGTGGACCAAGGCGATACCGAGCGCCAGCCGTTGACGCCAGCCGGCCGAGAGCGCACGCGCCAGGTCGGACCTGTGACCTGCCAGCCCGACCAGGGCAAGCGTTGCCTCGATCCGGGCTTTTTCGTGGATACCATACACGCCGCCGTAAAAGGTCAGGTTTTCCCAAACGGTCAAATCATCGTATAAGGCAAACTTTTGCGACATATAACCCGCGCGGGAGCGCACTTCTTCCGATTGGCAGAAAGCGTCATAGCCAAGCACAGTGGCTTTGCCATCGCTGGGCTTGAGTAGTCCGAGCAGCATACGGATGGTGGTGGTCTTGCCGCAGCCATTCGGGCCGAGGTAGCCGACGATTTCGCCTTGATTAACTTCAAACGAGACGTGGTCAACGGCGACGAAGTCGCCAAAGCGGCGGGTCAGATTTTGGGCAGAAATGACAGGATCAGGCATAATCTTCCTGCGTTGGAACTTTTTCTCGTTGGAACGTTTTCTCGTTGGCAGGTTTGCGCGTTGGCACATGACGTGTAACGTGTAAACGTGTCAACGTGTGAACGTGTAAACGTGCAACGTGTAAACGTGTAAACGTGTCAACCTGCTAACGCGCTAGCGAAATGAATACGTCCTCCAGCGTCGGGGGGACGAGACGCGCCTCGGCCAGCGAACCGGTGCGGGCGGGGATGGCGTCCCGCAAACGCGCGATAACGGATTCGGCCTGGGAGGCGGTCACGCGCAGGTGGAGTTTGTCGCCAAAAGCCTGGACATTTTCCACATCTTTATCTTCAGCGGCGATTTTTTTTAATAACGGGAGCGGCGCGCCGCGCAGTTCGCCCCGTGCTGGAACCGGGACTACCTCGAGGATGCGGCCGGTGAGCGTGGCGCGCAACTCGGAGGGCGTGCCTTCGGCGATCAGGCGGCCCTGGCGCATGAAGCCGACGCGGTTGCAGCGGGCGGCTTCGTCCATGTAGGGGGTGGTCAGGAGGACGGCGACACCTTCGAGTTGCGTGTTAGGGGTTGCCAGTTGCGAGTTGCGTGTTTCGTATTGCGAAACAAGTTTTATGACCAACTGCCAGAAATCCTGGCGGGTGACGGGGTCTACGCCGGTGGTGGGCTCGTCGAGCAGCAGGACGCGTGGGCGGGTGACGAGGGCGGAGGCCAGGCCAAGTTTCTGTCTCATGCCTCCGGAGAGTTGACCGGCGCGGCGGTCTTTGAAATCGGCCAGGCCGACGAATTCGAGAATCTCCATGCAGCGCGGCAGCCACTCTTCGCGTTTCAGGCCGCGCAGTTCGGCGAAAAAGCGGATGTTTTCCAGCACGGTCAGGTCTTCGTAGAGCGAGAAGCGCTGCGAGAGATAGCCGGTGTGGGCACGCGCCTGTTCGGTCTTGCGGAACATATCGAAGTCACAGATGCTGACCGAACCGGAATCGGGTTTCAGTGCGCCGACCAGCAGGCGCAGGGTGGTCGTTTTGCCGGCGCCATCCGAGCCGACCAGGCCGTATATCTCTCCAGCATTTATCTGGAGGGTCAGCCTATCAACGGCACGGGTTGGGCCAAAGGATTTGCAGAGGTTGGTGGCAGTTATCATGTTTTCAGGTTCTCAAGTTCGAAGATTTACAGGTTGGAAAAGTCGAAAAACTTGCGGGCGGTGAGGATGGGGATTTTGTGGAATAAGCCCAAATTGCACAGGTGACTGTCGCCAGAAACGATGACTTTCGCGTCCGCGGAGAGGGCGCAGGCCAGCACGGCGTCGTCATCGGGGTCAGCGAGAATGACGGGCCGAATGGGTTCGGGACGGATGATTTTCGTCAGTGCAGCATATTCGAGTGACAAGTCTCTTGCGGTTGTCCCCACTTTTTTCAAACGGGCAGAAAATTTTTTGCGCTGAAGCACATCACGCAATTCTGCTAGCAGGGCAGGGCTGGTACAGAGCGTTATTTTACCTTCACGCGCCAGATCAAGTATATAGCGTGGCGCTCCTTGCCAGAGCAAGCCGGAAATAACAGTGTTGGTATCGGCAACGACCTTCATTTGACGCGGGCTTTGCGGGCGGCGGCGATTTCGGCTTCAATTTCATCATTGGTCAGCAGCGGCTCGTCCAGCGCGGCGAGTTTATCTGCGGTGGCAAAAAGCTTATCCACGCGGCGACGGCGCAATTCGGCGCGTAAAAGTTTTTCCAGTTCGACAGGTTTGAGCAAACCGGCCGATTGCGCTTCTTTCAACAGGGTTTCAGGCAGTTTGAGATTAATGTCCATAAAAACCATAATTCACCTCTTTCAAAATTATACACCAACTCAAGAAGAACAACATTCTGCGAACAAAACGAGCATTTGATTGCCGCAAAGTGCCATACCAGTGTTCCATCTGGTTGGTTTGACTGCTCTCCTTACCGACACACTCATGCGTTTCTTTTGGAACGTGTGAACGTGCTAACGTTTGAACGTAACATCCGCCGGCATCCCAGGCTTGAGTTTGCCTTGCGGGTCCCCGAGTTTCAGCCGGATGGCAAAAACTGTGGATTTGCGCCCTTCGACGGTCTGGACGTTGCGGGGGGTGAATTCGGCTTTATCCGAGATGTGGGTGACTGTCGCCATGAATGTCTCGCCGGGGAACGAATCGACTGAGACGGTGGCCGCCTGGCCGAGCGAGATTTCGCCGTAGCGGTCTTCGGGGATGTAGACGGTGATGGTCAGACTGTCGAGGCGGACCAGAGTCAGCGCGGACGAGGCGGGGGCGACCACTTCGCCAGGCTGGATAACGCGCGTCAGCACGACGCCATCCGCGGGGGCGGCGACGGTTAGTTTGCCTATCTGTGCGTCAATCAGCGCCAACTGCGCTCCGGCCTGAGCGACCACAATCTGCGCCTGGGATGCAGCGGCTTCGGCCTGGTGGAGGGCGGCCTGGGCAGCAACCATTCTGGGTGAGTAATCACCCGTTTGAAGGATAGTCAGGCGGTCGCGGGCGGCGTCATAGCCTTCCTGCGCCACGGAAAATTCGGCGCGGGCAGTGATGATATTTTTGGCGGCGTCGGTATCGGTCAGATCGTCGTAAGCCGTTTGCGCATCCTCAAGTTCGGTTTTAGCGCTGTCGTAAGTTTCCTGCGCGGCGGATTTAAGGTCCGCATTATCGCGGGCCAGGCTGGCGCGGTCAAGCACATCTTTCGCAATTACGAAGGCGGCTTTGGCGTTGATGAGGCGCGTCTCGGCCGTGATGAAACCGGCGCTGGCCGGGTCTTGCGAGAGCGTTTTCAGTTTCGTCTGGGCGGCGTCGCGGGCGGATTTGGCCGTCTCCACTGCGTTCTGCGCGGCGGTGATCTCTTCTTCACGCGTAAAATACCAGCCGGGCAATGTGTACCCGCCCGGATTGGCGGCGCGCCAGCCCGCAATGCGCGCCGCGGCGGATTCGGCGTGGATTGCGGTCAGGGTCAGCTCGTACTGGGCGCGGGCAGTCTCGAGGGCGGCGCTGGCGATCGAAGCGGTGGCCCGCGCCGTGTCCAGAGCGGCAGCGGCCACGTCACGCTGGGCCGAAAGCAACCTCCCGTCGAGACGGAAGAGTACATCCCCGGCCTTGACACTATCGCCTTCATCCACCAGCACTTCGGCGACCTTGCCGGACATTTCGGGCGAGAGGGTGATTTCGACGGCCTCGATGGTACCGGAGGCGGCCAGCGCGCCGTTATCGCTTTTCATGTTTTCGATGATGAAGTAGCCGCCGATGATGACGACCAGCAGGATGACGATAATCACGGGAATGGGAGGGCGTTTGTGGGACATGGGAGGCTCCTTGAGGGATGAGTGATACGGGTTGCGTGGTGCGTGGTGCGTGATGAGTGATAAGTGATAAGTGATAAGTGATGAGTGATGAGTGATGAGTGATTCACCGATTCATTGACTCGCTGAATCGATGAATCGTCGAATCGCTGAATCAATCCAACCGTTTGCGGAAGCGCAGGGCGGCGGCGCTCATGATGACTACACCAAAAAGTGACAGGGCGATGATCTCGTTTTGCAGGGCGGCTACGCCCACGCCCTTGAGCAGCAGCGAGCGAATAATGACGAGATAGTAGCGCAACGGCACGAGGTGCGAAATCCAGCGCAGCACCACTGGCATCGCCTCCAGCGGGAAGAAAAAACCGGAGAGGAAAATGCTCGGCAGGAGCGTCATCCAGACCGTCAGCATGGCCTCCTGCTGGGTGTTGGCGATGGTCGAGGCGAACAGGCCAATGCCGAGACCCGAAAGCAGCAGCAGGCCGGAGAGGGCCAGAATCAGGCTCAGGTCGCCGCGAATCGGCACGCCGAACCACCAGTGACCGATAGCCAGCACTTCGAGCGTGTCCACGAAAGCCAGGATGGCGTAGGGCAGAATTTTACCCACCACCAGTTCCCACGGGCGGATGGGCGTGACAATCAACTGCTCGATCGTGCCGCGCTCGCGCTCGCGCACAATGGCCGTGGCAGTGAGAATGGAGGTAATGGCGAACAAGATCATGCCAATCACGCCAGGAATCATAAAGTAGGCGCTGACCAAATCCGGGTTGTACCAAACATTGGTATGTACCGCCACTGGCGGTTGGAGTTTGACATTCATTCCGCTGCGAGCGATGCGCTCGGACAGAATCTGGGTGGCGTGCGCCTGGCCAACCAGTATCGCCGCCGACAGCGCGGTGGAGGCAACCGATGGCTCAGAGCCATCCAGGATAAAGGCCACTTGTGCGGAACCTTCGGCCAGCCGCTGGGCGTAATCGGGTGGGATAATCAGGCCAGCGCGCGCTTGACCGGTTTCGATGAGAACGCGCAATTCTTCTTCCGAGCCGACCGCGAAGGCGATGCGGAAGTAATCCGCGGCGCGGTAGGCATCCAACAGGGCGCGCACTTCGGGGCTGTGACTCTGGTCAAAGACCGCCAGCGGGACGTTGCGCACATCACTGGTGGCTGAGTATCCGAGCAGGAATAATTGCAGGATAGGGATGACCAGGATAATCACCAACGTGCGCTTATCGCGCGTAATTTGGATGAATTCTTTACGGATGATGGAGGCGAGGCGGGAATTGAACATGGGGTTCTCCACGGATTTAGCATCGAATTACGCGAATTGCACAAAAATACGAGAAGAACATGCCGAGGAAAGCGCGTAACAGGATTGGCGTTCGTTCTTATTTTACAACGGATTGAAAAAGTCAAGTAGAATCAGCCCATGTTCTCCTCCCTCGACCAGCAAATCCGTAAACACCTGCGCTTCAATGTCACCGTCAACCTGCTCGACGGTGCGTTTTTTGGCTTCGCCCTCGGCTTTAGTTCTTTCTCGGCCTTCATCCCCATTTTTGTCAGCCGGATGACGGACTCTGCCATCCTTTTTGGGCTTGTGCCAGCCATGCACAGCGTCGGCTGGCAATTTCCGCAGTTGTTCACCGCCGGCTGGGTATCCCGCCTGCGACGATATAAACCGTTCGTCATCCTGATGACCACACAGGAACGCATCCCGTTCTTCGGACTGGCTGTCGTCGCCTGGTTCCTGCCGCTGCTCGGCAAGCAAAATGCAAGGTACTAGAGTGTATACCACCAACCCACAAAGACACGAAGCCTTTGTGTTTCAAGAGGTCTTTTATGCGCCCCATCGCCATCCTCGGAATCGGACAAACAAAAATTGACGAACACTGGGAAAAATCGCTGCGCGACCTGGCGCTCGAAGCCGCCCTTGCCGCGCTGCACGACGCCGGGCGCGAGACCGCCGACGCCCTGTTCGCCGGCAACATGCTCTCGCCGCTGATCAACGCTCAAAACCAACTCGGCGCGCTGCTCGCCGATTGGGCCGGGCTTCGTAATGCGGAGGCGGTCAAAATCGAGGCGGCCTGCGGATCGGGTGGGGCAGCCTTCCGCGCCGGGTTGATGGCAGTCGCCTCCGGCGAGGTCGAGTCGGCGCTGGTCGTCGGCGTCGAGAAGATGACCGACAAGGCCGGGCACGATGTCACCGCCGCGCTGGCCACGGCAGCGGACGCGGATTACGAGACCGAGGCGGGCGTCTCGTTCGTCGGGCTGAACGCGCTCATCATGCGCCGTTACATGCACGAGTATGGCTGGCAGCACGCCGACTTTGCGCCGTTCTCGATCAACGCCCACGCCAACGCCATGCACAACCCGTACGCCCGTCTGCATCAACGCATCACGGTGGAGCAATTCGAGAAATCCAGTATGGTCGCCACGCCGATCAACCTGCTGGATGCTTCGCCAATCGGGGACGGTGCGGCCGCCGCGCTGCTCGTCCCTGCCGGGACCCTGGGCCGGGCCGCCGGTATTTTGGTATCCGGCTCCGCCTCGGCGACGGACACAATCGCCATCCACGATCGGCCCGAAGCGTTGTTCCTGACTGCGGCATATAAATCCGCGCAGGCGGCGTACAAGATGGCCGGCGTGAGGCCGGAAGATATTGATCTGTTCGAACTGCACGATGCCTTTTCGATCATGGGCGCGCTCTCGCTGGAGGCGTGCGGGTTTGCCGAACGGGGCCAGGGTGTAAGGCTCGGCCTGGATAACGAGATCAGGCCGCAGGGTCGCGTGCCGATCTGCACGCGCGGCGGATTGAAAGCGCGCGGGCATCCAGTCGGCGCGACGGGGGTTTATCAGATCGTGGAGGTCGTCCAACAATTGCGAGGTGAATGTGGCGCGACGCAAGTGGACGGCGCGAAAATCGGCATGGCGCAAAACATCGGCGGCTCGGGCGCGACGGTCCTGACGCATATTCTGAAGGCAGAGTGATGCCACAATTTCGTAGAATTTGCTGATTTCCCAACAAATTGGGAAATTTGGGGGTAAGAGTTTTATGGAAATCATGAGCCGGTTTCGGTTATACTCCCGTTCAAATTCGGATTATGTTGATTCATGACATTTTTGTTGGGTGTGTTGCATCTCATCGTTTCTTGATTTATACTTATGTTTAAGGAACGCTTGGAGGACGATATGCCGGAACGCAGAAGTTTAAACCGATGTGACTTTACCCACTACATGTGCGTGATGAATGAACGCACAGGTGAATTGATCGGGCATGTCTCCGACATCAGCACGAGCGGGTTTAAGTTGGAAAGCCCGGTTTCGATATTGCCCAACCTGGATTTCATCATGCGGATTGATGTGCCTGAGGATATTACAGATCTGGGCCATATTGTATTTGTAGCCCGTAGCAGGTGGTGCCATAAGCATTCTGTTGACCACAGGTTGTTCAACGTTGGTTTTCAAATCATGGAAATCAATCCGGGTAACAGCGAGATTTTTTCGCGCATCTTTGAGAAATATGGTTCCTCCACCAGTAGGAGGAAGAACGATCTCGATTATTTGTGGAGATGACGGTAACAAGCCGAATCTTTCTCTATCCCCGTAATGATGACGGGGATGTTTTGCTCCTGATGATTGCCCACATCTTTGTTTTGCCGTGTAAGGCGACATGAATGTCGCGCTATGTGCCGAGACATTCATGTCGCTTTTGGCCGCAGGGTGAAATTCGGCGACTTGTGGGTAATCACCGGTTTTGTTCCGTGTGAAAACTTTTGATAAATTATTGTAAAATAGTAGGCATGAAATATAAAACCGTTCGCTCCATCGTCCGTTTTATCATGAACATGATCGCACGTGTGGAAGTGCGCGGAATGGAACGGGAAGATATTATCATGCCCATTGCTGTGAAGTATAAAAACCATCCTTTATATGGGATGCTTGGGCGTTTGGTTAACGCCATCTGGCTCAACCGCTTTGAAGCGGATTATGCCGCGCTCCGCGAAATTCTCAAGCGTATGGAGCATGGCGGAATGATGGTCATCGCACCGGAGGGCACGCGCTCAAAGACCGAGGCCTTGCAGGAAGGGAAGCCAGGCGTCGCATTTCTGGCAGGCAAAAGCGGATACCTGTTTTGCCTGTGGCTTTGACTGGCACGGAAGACCGCGGTGTGATTGACAACCTCAAGCATTTTCGCCGTTCGCGCATCACTGCCATGGCGGGTAAAACCGTTTTACATTGAAATTCCCAGCGGCAGCGGGGCGACGATTTTGACGCATATTTTGAAAAAAGAGTAGAGGAACACATGGCTTACAAAATCATCAGCTTTTTCATTCGTCTCATCATTCGTCTGATTGCGCGCGTGGAACTATCTGGCCAGGAGAACTTGCCGGCTGCGAAAGGCTACGTCATCGCCTCCAATCACATCGGGAGGCTGGATGCGGCGCTGGTCTATTACGCGCTCGACCGGCCCGACATCATTATGTTGATCGCCGAGAAATACCGCAAAAATGCTTTCTGGCGCTGGCTGGCGAAGCAGTTGGACGGGATTTTTATTGATCGCTTCAATCCCGACCTCCGTGCCTTGCGCGAGGCGATGAAACGCCTGCAGCACGGCGGAGTGCTGGCCGTTGCGCCGGAAGGGACGCGCTCCAAGACCGGCACGCTGATCGAAGCCAAACCGGGCGGGATCTATCTGGCCTGGAAGTCGGGGGTGCCGATTCTCCCCGTCGCGGTGACTGGTACGCAGGATGCGGTGGTGAAAGAACGGCTCACTCATCTTAAGCGGCTGCAGATCAAGGTCACACTGGGAGCGGCATTCACCCTGCCGCAGGAGGCGAAAGGCAAAGACCGCGAGGCGCTCTTGCAAGAATACACCGATGAAGTCATGTGCCGGATTGCTGCGCTGATGCCAGAGGAGATGCGCGGAGTGTATGTGGGGCATCCGCGGTTAAAAGAACTACTGTGAATTTTTGTGTCTTTTGGATCTCTATCGGGTTAAACCATACAACACGCTTGCGGAGAGAATTCCAGATGCCCACCCATTACGCACACTGGAACAATAAAACAGTTCTTGTCACCGGCGGCTCGAGCGGCATTGGTCTGGCCCTCGGCCGCTTGCTGGCCGCGCAGGGCGCTCACGTCTGGCTGATTGCCCGCCGGAGGGAAGGATTGGAAGCGGCACTCGAGCAGGTCAAAGCAGCCGCCATCCGGCCTGAACAACGCTTTGGGATGGTGAGCGCGGATCTTTCCATGCCAGAGCAGGCCTTTGCCGCGGTCGAACAGGTCAAGGGCGCCGTCCTGAGCTGTTACCCTGAGCCTGTCGAAGGGCTGTCGAAGGACCAGGCCGGCGTGCCGGACGTGGTCATTAATTCAGCCGGTGCGGCGCATCCTGGTTACGTGCAAGACCTTTCAGCGGAAATCTTCCGCCAGATGATGGCTGTCAATTATTTTGGCACAGTTTATGTGACCAAAGCCGTGCTGCCGGGCATGATGGCGCGCCGTTCGGGTCACATCATAAACATCTCATCCGCGGCCGGTTTTATCGGCGTTTTTGGTTATTCTGCATATGGCGCATCCAAGTTTGCCGTGACGGGCTTTTCGGAAATCTTGCGGGCGGAAATGAAGCGGTATGGCATCCGCGTCTCGGTCGTCTTTCCGCCGGATACAGAGACGCCGCAATTGGATTACGAAAATCAATTCAAGCCGCCGGAGACCAAGGCCATTTCCGGCACAGCCAAGGCGATGAAAGCGGAGCAGGTCGCCCGGATCATATTACGGCAGGCGGCAAAAGGACGATTTTCGATTTTCCCCGCCTGGGATGTGCAATTAATCTACTGGCTGAACACGCGCTTGCCAAAATCGTGGGTCTTTGCTGTTTTGGACGCAATGGCAAGCCGCGGTCAAACCAAATAATCCGGAGGAGAGCATGGACATCTTTGAAAAATGCCCGCAATTTACTACCGCAAGAGAGGCCATAAAATCGGGGTATTACCCCTATTTCATCCCCCTGACCGAAAACGAAGGCACGGAAGTGGAGTATCAGGGCCACCGGCTCATTATGTGCGGGTCGAATAATTACCTGGGACTGACCATGCATCCCAAAGTCAAGCAGGCCGCCGTGGATGCGATTGTCCGCTTTGGCACCAGTTGCACCGGCTCGCGCTTCCTGAATGGTACGCTGGAACTGCACGAACAACTGGAGCGCGAACTGGCCGAATGGGTCGGAAAACCCGCCGCGCTCGTCTTCTCCACCGGCATGCAGGTCAATCTGGGAGTCATCAGCGCGCTGGTCAGCCGCGGCGACGTGGTCATACTGGATAAATACGACCACGCCAGCATCGTGGATGGCGCCCGTCTCAGCTGGGGCGAGACCAAACGCTTCCGCCACAACGACATGGCCGACCTCAAGCGTGTCCTGGCCGCCATTCCGGACGACAAAGGGAAACTGGTAGTGGTTGACGGGCTGTACAGCATGGAGGGCGATATTGCTCCGCTGCCTGAGATTGTCCCTCTGTGCCAGAAATTCGGGGCGCGGTTGATGGTGGATGACGCCCACGCCACGGGCGTGCTGGGCGGCGGACGAGGCACGGCGGCCCATTTCGGGGTCACGGAAAACACCGACCTCATTATGTCCACCTTTAGCAAATCCTTCGCCTCACTGGGCGGTTTTGTCGCCGGGGATGAAGATGTCATTCACTACATCAAACACCACGCCCGCACCTTGATTTTCAGCGCCAGCATCCCCCCGGCCAATGCAGCCGCAGCATTAGCCGCTTTGCACGTCATGCGCGAGGAACCGCAACATGCGCAGCGCGTGAACGCCATCGGCGAACGAATGCGGGACGAGTTTCGCCGTCTGGGATTCGATATCGGCAACTCACAGACGCCGGTCATCCCCATCCTCATCGGCGACGATATGCGCACAGTGCTGGCCTGGAAGACGCTTTTTGAATCCGGGGTCTTTGTCAACCCCATTCTTTCGCCCGCCGTTCCCGAAGGACGGCAATTACTCCGCACCAGTTACATGGCCAGCCACACCGATGCGCAATTGGACCGCGTCTTGGAAATCTTCGAAAAGGTTGGCAAGCAGATAGGACTGATTTAAACTCAAACGGGACGTGGGCAAATTCCGCGTCCGTTTTTATATTTCGAAAATTACATCACTTCCCCTACGCTCTGTTTCAAGAATTGACCGGCACCCGCCTTTCCTGACCATTTCTCGCCGTCTACGATCAACCTGCCGCGCAAAAACACTTTTTCAGGATAGCCTGCTAATTACCAGCCCTCGTATAAATTATAATCCGTCCGCTGGTGGGACAGGGCCACGCCGTACTTGACCTTTTTCTGCGGGTCCCAAATCACGATATCTGCGTCCGAGCCGGGCGCCAGTTACCTGGCAGCCAGGGCCGGGTTCCCAATCCTCCCGGTGGCGCTGACCGGCACGGATGAAAAAACCATCTTCGGCAACCTGAAACGCCTGCGCCGCTCGCATATCACCGTCACCGGCGGGACTGCCTTTACCCTGCCGCCTCTGCCTGCCAGAGACCGTGATGTAGCCCTCCAGCAGTACACCGATGAGATCATGTACCGCATCGCAGCCTTATTGCCGGAGGCAATGAGGGGGGTGTATGCAGGGCATCCGATGTTGAAAGAATTACTCTCCGCTTCATAATTTTTCTGCTATACTAAAGATATGGCAGCGAAACGCCCACCCCAGGCAGAAATAATACTGAATTCACTCAAACGTCTGAAACCCGAACTTCAGGCCAGATACTTCGTCGAAGATATTGGCCTGTTCGGTTCAGTTTTACGCGGCGAGCAGAAAAAATCAAGCGACATTGATATTTTGGTTGAATTCTCCAAACCCATTGGATTCTTTAAGTTCCTTGAACTCGAAGAATATCTTGGAACTGTATTGGGGGCAAAGGTTGACCTAGTCTCCAAGAAAGCCTTGAAACCGCGCATTGGACAGCAGATTTTGAACGAGGTGGTCGCCGTATGAAACCAGTTTGGGGAGATTACATCGCCGATGTTCTCGATTCCATCTTGGAAGTGGAAGAATTTACCCATGGCATGAGTTATGCGACTTTCATCTGTGATCGCAAGACAATCAACGCCGTAATACGCAGCCTGGAAGTCATGGGGGAAGCCGCCAAACGAATCCCTGAGGAAATCCGCAGAAAGTATCCTGACATCCCATGGAAACGCATGGCGGGGATGCGTGATAAACTCATCCACGAATATGCGGGGGTGGATCTCGAAACCGTCTGGGATGTGATCACCGAAGAATTACCGCCTCTTAAACCGCTTCTGGAGAAATTGGCCGGTGAGGTGGAATAAAAGGATTCGGCCTATTCAAGCCCCCATCTCCATACAGGAACGGGGGTTTATTCACTATCGCTTACTCGCCGTCAGAATCGGGATTTACCACCCGCCCGAGGAACAGGATTGAGCCGGTTGAAATGTCGCGGATGAGGAAGATGAAAGGGCGGTCAATCCTGATATTAATTTCTGATATCGGCATGGATGTCAACCCGATGATGATCGTGGTGGCGGCGGCCGCCTCGGTCCCGGCTTCGTCCACGGCGATGAACGCCTTGTGCAGCGCGGCCTGGATGTAAAGGTCGCGCGAGCCATCTATGCCGGAGAAATCGGCGCGATCGGGGTCAAAGGCATCGCTCATGCCCATACCAGCCAGCACTTCGTTCAGGCTGAGATCGCGGGTAAAACTAAATTTGGGCATGGTCAGATTCACGGATTGGGTCTTTATGCCGGAGAGGATCCCGGCGAACCGCTCCGCCGTCAGGGCAGCCTCGAAGGCTTCGAACTGTCCCTCGTCGGGCAGCAGGATGACCATCTCGGCCAGGCCGCCTTTATAGGGCAGCGACACGGCCTGAAAACCCTCCCCATCAACGTACCCCAACCGTTCAGGCGTATCCAGCGACATCAGCGGCACGCTGACCTGGCTGCCATCCAGCAGCTTGAATTGGCCATCTTCGGTGAGCGATTCTTCGAACGGATAATCCCAGGAGGCCTTGAAATAGATGGCGTTGACCAGCACCAAGCGCGTCAACCTGTCTATCACTCCCGAAGGGATCAAATCTTCGATCCTGCCTTTTGTCTCATCGCTGACCCAATCGTTGATCGCTTTGCGGGCCGGTTCGGGGGTAGTCTGATAATCCACCAGCCGCATCCCCGCGCCGTAATTCAACGCCAGCGTATCGAGAAATCCGGGCAGGAACGGCCAATCCTTTTGTCCCCACAACGAGTTGACGATGTTCAATTCAAAACGTTGTTTTTCAGATACACCGGAAGCCTGCTCGGGTCGCTGCGCCAGGTCGAGATCGAGGGCGTTGAAAGCCGGATGCAGGTGGTCGGCGGGCAGGGTGTAATGCAAGGTTTCCGCCATCTGGATGGCGGTCTCGCCGCGCGCCCCGGCGTAAGTCATCGCCAGGGCCAGGGAAATGCTGTAGGGCGAGTAGAACAGGTTGCCGTCCGCGGGACGCACCGCCTGGTACATGTCGAAGGCGAAGGCGTTGTTCCCTGCGGACAGTTCAGTCAGGTCGGACGGAGCGACTTCCGGATCCGTCACCCGCTTCAGTTTCGATTGGGCGACCTCCCCTCCGGACGGGCCGCAGGCAGACAAGAGCAGCGAGGCAGCGGTCGCCAATGCAAAAACCATCTGCAGATGCTTTTTCATGGGATCTCTCCTTTCAATCAAAAAAGTGGCTCAAAAGGGGTGATGCTCTTGGTGGAGCGGGAGTTATCCCGCTCGCAGTCGTTCAGTCGGGATGACATCCCGCCTCACATAACTTGATCTTCCATCACTACCTCTGATGCTGACAGTCCCCATTTTGTTCCGCGCTACAGGATCGCCGCGCCAGGTTAGCGCGGCAGGAATTCGCCCATCCTGGCCTTGCCCAGCCACTTCTCGCCATCCACGATAAGTTTTCCCCGTAGGAAAACCTTTTCGGGATAACCGACCAACTCCCAGCCTTCGTACAGGTTGTAATCCGTACGCTGGTGACTGTGCGCCACGCCATACTTGACCTTCTTCTGCGGGTCCCAAATGACGATATCCGCGTCCGCGCCGGGTAGCAGCGCGCCTTTGCGCGGGTAGAGGCCGAATATCTTGGCTGGATTGGTGCTGGTCAGGGCGACGAACTGATTGGCGGTCAACTTCCCGGAGCCGACGCCGGTTGTCCAAAGGACTGCCAGCCGGTCACCCACCCCGGGTAGGCCGTTGGGAATTTTGGTGAAGTCGTCTTTACCCAACTCCTTTCCGGGGATGGTAATTTCTTTACCCTCATACATGATTGGCTTCGTGCCGTCATAGAAAAACGGACAATGGTCGGTGCCGATGGTTTGGATGGTGCCGTCCGCCAGTCCTTCCCAAAGACGCTGGTTGTCGGCAACTGTACGCATCGGCGGCGAGCAGATCCATTTGGCCCCGTCGGGGCGGCGCAGCTCATCTTCGGTGAAGAACAGGTATTGTGGACAGGTTTCACCCATCACCTGCACGCCGCGTTCTCGGGCGTAGCGCAGCATGTCCACTTCCCCGGCGGCGTTCAGATGGACGATGTATATCGGCGCATCGGCCTGTGCTGCCAGGGCGCAGGCGCGCAATGTCGCTTCGACCGCGCCCCAGGCGGGGCGGGTTCTGGCGTGCCATTCCGGTTGCCAGTGATCAGTGTTCAGTGCGTCAGTGATCAGTTGGTCAATGACATCGCCGTTTTCAGCGTGGAGCATGACCAGCATCCCGTTGTCGCGCTCAATCCGCAGGGCGCGGAAGATGTCGCCATCCGAGAGACGCAGGCGGTCGTTGTAGGCGGTGAAAACTTTCAGCGTGGTAATACCCATTTCGCGCAGAGAGGGGATTTCGGCGGCAATCTTCTCGTCGAAACGGGTCAGGTTCATGTGGGCGGAATAGTCCACGGCGGCTTTCTCCGCCTTCACACGCCACTTGTCAACTGACTCGCGCAGGGTGGGAGAATCGAATGAAACGAAATCAATGATCGTGGTGGTCCCGCCGAACGCGGCGGCCTTCGTGCCGGTGTAATGGTCGTCCGAGGAGACCGTGCCGAACATGGGCAGGTCGAGGTGGACGTGCGGGTCCACACCGCCGGGGAGAATGAGCTTGCTGGTGGCATCCAAGATGTCTGCATTCTCAACTTGCAGGTTTTGACCGATTTGTGAAATCTTCTCTCCTTCGACGAGAATATCGGCCATGAAGGATTCGGAGGCGGTGATGAGGGTGGCATTTTTGATCAGCATAGCGAGGCTCCAAATGTACCAGAAGTGCCAAAGGCGCCAAAGGTGACAGAGGCTACTTCCCCAGCGATTGGATGAGACGATGAAGGAGGAAGCCGACTTCGCCGCGTAAAGTTTCGGCTCCCTGGTATTGCACATCCGTGATGTATTTCAAATGGGTGTGTTTCATTTCAGTTGACACAACCGTCCCGAAGGTTTTGAAAGACGGCTAAATTGGTTCAATTCAACCTTCGGGACGTTCTTTCTTTCAACTCATTTGAAACACACCCATTTCAAATCATGTGTAAGGATCAGGTAGTACTCAACCTCCGCCAGCGACCCTTGCGCGATATTGAGGTAACGAGCAAACTGCCCTTTTCCTCCTGCCGCATAACCTTCCGCAATATTGGCCGGTACCGAGACCGCCGCACGGCGCATTTGCGAAGTCAATCCAAATAGCTCAGATTTCGGGAAAGTTTCTGTCAATTTGTAGATTGACAAAACCAATTGGTGCGCCCTTTGCCAGACCAACAACTTGCGGAAACCTTTTTCGGTTTTCTCAACCTTCTCTACCATTCCTCCTCCTTTGGTGCTTCTGGTACATCTGGAACATATGGTGCTTTTGCCTCTTTTATCCCCAACAGCGCAATCAGCACCTCCGGCGGAATATCCGCTTCCGGCAAATCAGTTTTATAGAGTTGCTCGTTCTCGGCCCGCTCGCGCAGCGATTGCCACAGCAGTTGGCGCTCGTCGCTTTGTACAACCAGATCGTTGAGCGTCTGCGCTTTCAGCAGGTATTCCCCGGTGGTGAAAAGAAAGGTCAGCCGCTTCCACTTCTCCGCCGTGACCGGGCGCGGCAGCCGTTCCAGCGCGCCGAGCTGTATCTTGAAGTATTCCTCGCGGGCGCGCGGATGATCCGGTTCGTCGCGCAGGAGTTCGGCGCGCGTGGTCAGCTCGTGGCCGCAGACCGGCGCGGTCCACTCGATGCGGCCAGATTGTTCGCCGAAACTGCCGGGCTGGTAAAAAGCCAGATAGTCCACGGCGACGACTTTCGGGGCGGTGCGGAACGGGATGCGGTACCAGCCGAGCAGCCGCGCGATCTCCAGATCGCGCGGGGACGGCAGGAGGCAGACAAGGATGAGGGAGGTGGGAGTCAACATGGGTTAACTTTACACCAAAACGGGAAAAGACTCAACGCGAATTTCGCGAATGTACGAATGACGCGAATGTTTTTTAAGGGGTTATTCGCGGCATTCGCCTATTCGCGATATTCGCGTTAAAAAAGCCCGAGGCCGGAAAACTGCTCCAGCCTTGGGCACAGGTTCAGGGTCCAGAAAGAACCGTTAAGCCAATCCCACTTCTTTATTGAACTCCACGATCAACTCGTTAATCTCTCCTACCTGTTTCTGAATCGAGGTCCAATAATCCGGCTGCTGCCACATCGCTTGGATTTCGGCATAGGTCTTGCCTTGCTGCTCGACCCAAGTGAAGTATTTCAGGTTGTGGACGCGGCGGCGGTCTTCGTAGCGCAGTTCGAGCAGGTTATCTGTGGACTGTCCGTGCAGGTAGCGGGCGAAGTCGGCGGCGGCGTCACGCTCGGAGTACTCTCCAAACTCGGCGTGCATTTCCTGCAGGCGGGACTGGTAGAGTTCCATCGAGTCGGTCAGGATGGTGAGCATGATGTCGTCCTCGCCCATCTCGTAGTACTTGGCGGCTTTGATGGCGCTCAGAACGTTGGAAATGCCGGAAAAACCCAGTAAATCGAGATTAGAGATTAGAGATTCGGGCACGCCCTTCGAGGCCAGGTACTTGCGTCCGGCGGGTTCGTTGAACAGGCGCGCAATGTTGACCACCGCGTTGTCGTCAATCGCCACCACCATATCCGTATTCTTGACATTGTGAATCCACGGCACGTGCTTGTCGCCGATGCCCTCGATGCGGTGGGCGCCGAAACCGTTCTCCAGCAGGGTGGGACACTGCAAGGCTTCGCTGGCGACGATGAGGCTGCCCGGGAAGGCCTGCTTCATGTAATCGCCGCTGGCGATGGTGCCAGCCGAACCGGTGGCGGAGGCCATGCCCCGGTAGGCGCCTTTCGCACCCGCCGCCTGCTCGACAACTTCAGCCATGGCGTGGCCGGTGACTTCATAATGCCACAGGTAGTTGCCGAACTCTTCGAACTGGTTGAAGATCATCAAGTCCTGGCCGGACTTGCGCAGTTCCCAGCACTTGTCGAAGATTTCCTTGACATTCGACTCGCTGCCGGGAGTCTTGATCGTCTCGCCGGCGATGCTGGCCAGCCACTCGAAGCGCTCTTTGGACATGCCCTCCGGCAGGATGGCGATTGATTCGCAGCCCAGGAGGGCCGAATCGTACGCCCCGCCGCGGCAGTAATTGCCTGTGGACGGCCAGACCGCTTTTTGCGATGTCGGATCGAACTGACCGGTGACCAGCCGCGGCACGAGACACGAAAACGCCGCCCCAACCTTGTGCGCGCCGGTGGGGAACCACTTGCCGACCAGCACGATGATGCGCGCTTTAACGCCGGTCAGCGAGGAGGGCAGTTCGAGATAGTTGACGCCGCCAAACCCGCCGCCTTTCACCTTTGGCTCGTTCTTCCAGGTGATGCGGAACAGGTTGCGCGGGTCCACATCCCACAGGCCGACGCTCTTCAATTCTTCCTTGACTTTGGCCGGAACTTTGGCCGGG
Source organism: Anaerolineales bacterium (assembly GCA_030018695.1). Taxonomy (GTDB): domain Bacteria; phylum Chloroflexota; class Anaerolineae; order Anaerolineales; family Villigracilaceae; genus CG2-30-58-95. Next base: position 17,288 of record JASEHI010000015.1, on the reverse strand, counting down.
TCTTTCATCTGGGCGAAGGTGGGGATGACGATCTTGCGCTGGCGGGCGCGCTGGATGGCGCGGGCGCGGCGGTCTTTGTGGAGGGTGAGGTCAATTGTGGTCATTTCGGGAAACTCCTGGGGCTGAGACTTCCGAAGTCTCGAAGACTTCGGAAGTCTGGGTTGAAGTTGTCTGACAAGCGGGATTATACCATTCTCCATAAATTGGCTTGCTGTTTGAATGGCATCGTGCTACAATCGTTTTATCAGATTTCGTAAATATGAGATTCTGGAAGGAGCGGTGCAGAAATGGTACTGCAAATCAGAAGCAATGGACAGATCACCCTGCCCACCGCCTTGCGCCGCAAGGCCAACCTGAAAGAAGGCGATATGTTGGTGGCCGACCTCGAAGAGGATGGCTCCATCCGCTTGACGCCCCAAGTGGCGATTGACCGTTCCCAAGCCTACTTCTGGACCAAGCGCTGGCAGGATGGGGAGCGCGAAGCCGACGATGATTTGATCGAGGGCCGCTACCAAGATTTCACCAGCATGGATGACTTAATTGCCGATCTGAGCGGGGGATGAAAAATGATCCACCGTCGTACATCGCGGTTCACGAAAGCATTTCGTGCGCTGCCTGGTGAAATTCAAGCCAAAACGCTGAAAGCGCTGGCGCTCTTTGGACAGGATCAACGTCATCCGTCTTTACACGCCAAAAAAATAGAGGGACACCGTGGCATTTGGGAAGTGCGAGTGGACCAGAAATACCGTTTCACCCTGCATTACGAAAAAAGCGCCGAGGGCGAGACGATCTGTATCCTGCGCAACGTGGACAACCACGATGAGTGTTTGAAGAATCCGTAAACAAAGGTAAAGATTGAGCCATGCACATCAAATACTTCGCCGATACCGATACCACACTGGTGGAATTTTCCGAAAAGCCACCCGTAGAGACGCGGGAGTTGAACGAAAATATTTATGTTGACTTGGACAGTGATGGGCGCGTGGTCAGCCTGACCATCGAACATGCCCGGCAGGCCGCCGGCATGGAGGAATTCTCCTACCAGCGCATCCCTGCGCTTACACCCGCCCCGTGAACGCTCATGAGACATAGAGTGCCATGACTGGTAAATGTGAACTTTGCCCCGATTGCGGGGGGACGAAACATCCCGGACAAACTACCTTTACCGTTGATCTCGGTTTTGGCGTGATTGTGGTGCGCAATGTGCCCGCGCTCGTCTGTGAACAATGTGGCGCAGACTGGATTGATGACAACGTCGCCTCCCGCCTGGAAACGCTGGTCAGCGAAGCCCGCCAGCGGCAAAGGCAGGTGGACGTGGCCGCCTATCAACCCGCGTGAATGATGCGCCCCGCACGCCCCATCTACTTCCACGTAAACACCAACTCCTCCGATACAGGCAACATGACGCTCATTATGGCGGGATCCACCGTACCTTTGTACTCATCCTTGTAACTGGCGCAGTATTCATCCTTCCAGACATTGCTCCTACAGGCAATGGAAGTAAAGGAAACTACCCATTCACCGATTGCTCTCCAGCAACATCCCAAACACCCAGCCTTCGATATTTTCCGGCGCCCAGACGTAGAACCACTCGCCGCCGGGGGCTTTGCCCAGCACGCTAAATGTCGTCCCTTGTTTATACATGCGAATGACGGGGAATAAATAGCCCGGATTGGTGCGGAAATTGAGATTGTCCACCATGGCTGTGACGTTGAACGGCGCAAATGGCGTCGGACTGGGGGTGAGCGTCGGAGTGGATGTCAACGTGGGGATTGGCGTCAGCGTAGGCGGCAAAGCGGCGGAAGCCATTGGCGCCCCAGTGGAAGTGGCAGCCGAAGCAGGGGGGGCGCTGCCGGCCTGGAGCAGGCGGAAAATGCCAGCAGGGTCATCAAAAAAATCGCGTTGAGTTTCAACATTTTTTCCTTTGTCCAACATTCTATCATCTAAACACATAACCTCTGCCAGTTGATATAGTTGCATTATGGCGAGAATCCGCTATATAATTGTAGCCAGTAGGCTACCATAATGGGAGCAGGTTCTATTTCTCGCGTGGCAGCATGAGACATCTCTGGGTTAGAACGGTAACCGGTGTGACCCTCCTGGTTTTCAGCGGGCTGGCGCTTGCGTTCGGCCCGCGGAGCTCACGCGCCTCGGCTGCCGCGACGCCGCCCCCAGGTCCGGATCGGGTCGCGGCGGTGGTCGTTGATTACACCTCCTACGAATGGTGGTTGACACGCTGGCAGGATGACAAAGTCGTCTGTCAAATCTTCGCTGACCACGCAGGTTTACCCACCGGGAGCGATATCTACAAGGCTTGTGGTAAGGACATTTTCGATAAATGGGCCGTCACTCAACCATGTAAAGGACTCGATCAGGGGGAGGTCTCTTCCGACTGCTCCGGATATTACCTTCATTTTGTGCAATCTGCCCTGGCCAGGCGCACGATTGCTGTGACCTTGCCGCCGCCGGTCGTCTGGGTGTCGCTTGAAGGTTGTACCTCGACCTCATCCACCAACCATTGTGTGAACCGGCCGCTGCTGGTATTGACCGCTGAAGAACCCCTGCCCAATGAGAAGATCCGCGGCATCCAAGGCCGGCTGGATGGTGAACCGTTTGCCTGCGAGGCAAGCTGTAAACTCCTACTCGGTACGACGGGAGATGAAAGTATCACGGTGGATTTCTGGACATATTCGAGTTATGGCGATAGCAGCCAGCCTTACCAGGCTCTGGTGCGGGTTGCGGAGAATGAGGACGCTTCCGATGGGCAAAGCTGGTACGTGGATGTGCTCAGCACGCAATGGGCCGGCGCTCCCCTGGCTGGCTGCGCCCAAACCTGGGAAGCCTTCCCTCCGGTTGGCGGCCCCCCGGCCTGGCTGCGGACGCCTGAAAAGCCGGAAGACCTGGCTTCGAATATCCCCTACGATTACCTGGCCGGCAATCTGATCATCCAGGGCGCGGTGGATGTCAGCACTTGCCCGGATGGCGGCCTGTTGCCGAGCGGGGCGGCCAGTCCCTGCGGCCGGGAGGCAGGGCAGACTGCTGTCACAGAGTGGCAGAACCGCTTCGACGACCTGATTTTCGATGTGGCCCAGGATACCCGCATCCCGGCGCAATTGCTCAAGAATCTCTTCAGCCGTGAAAGTCAGTTCTGGCCGGGAATTGTCACCAGTATCCCCGAGGTCGGCCTGGGGCAATTGACCGATAACGGCGCGGATACAGCCCTGCTCTGGAACCCTTCATTCTACGAGCAGTTTTGTCCTTTAGTGCTGTTGGATAGCGTTTGCCGCAAGGGCTATCCTCATCTGAAAGACTCGGAGCAGGCCACCCTGCGCGGCGCCCTGGTGCGCAGCGTGGACGCCTTCTGCGCCGATTGCCCGCTCGGCCTCGACTTACGCCTGGCGGATTTGAGCGTCAGCATCTTTGCCGAGACCCTGTTGGCCAATTGTGAACAGGCCGGCGTGATCATCCGCAACACATCTGGAAGAGCGCCTGGGGAAGTGAGCAGCTACGAGAATTTATGGCGATTTACGCTGGTCAACTATAACGCCGGGCCAGGCTGTCTTTCGATCGCGATAGAGGACACTGACGAAGCCGGTGAAGAGTTTATTTGGGAAAACGTTTCGCAGCACCTGACGCCGGTCTGCCAGGGGGCGATTGATTATGTCGAAGATATTAGCCGCTGATTGTAACTTCTCACTGTATGTTTTTCTTCTCGCAGGATGTACAATGATGGGGAGATGATTCCACCCTACCGACCGTTCGGTAGGTCGTGTATAATTAGACTTGCAAGGAAATCAAATGGGTGCGTTTCTTATCAGTTGAAACAACCGTCCCGCAGGTTTTGAAAGACGGCTAAATTGGCTCAATCAAACCCTTCGACAGGCTCAGGGCAACGCCTGCGGGACGTTCTCTCTCAACTCAAAACACACCCAAATCAATCCAAACTTTGAGGTGGCCTATGCAACTATCTCGAAAGTTCATCTTTTCCGGCCTGGCCGTGCTGCTCCTGGCAGGGATTTTGGCCGTTGCCCTCTTCACGCACGGCAGCGCCTACCAGGCGGTTGTCGCTTCGGGCACGTTGAGCGGGGGGCAGACATCCAGCGTGGGAGAAATTCCTCCCCCGAGACTGGAGCCATGCCTTTCATGTCATATCACCGGCGAGGCCGAAAGCATCTGGACGCCGCTGGCTCGCTGGTTGGTTTTCGGCACGTTTGGGCTGGCCTTTGTCTACGGCGTCTATCGCTCGGCCTCGGTCTGGAGTCAGCGCAAACCGTTCACACCGCTGACGACGCGCGCCGCCAAGTGGGTGGACGAACGCTACCAGATCTCCGAACCGCTGTCCAAGATGCTGAAAAAGCCGGTACCAAAGTATGCCACCATGTGGTGGTACTGCCTGGGCGGGATAACCGCGTTCCTGTTCGTCGTCCAGGGCCTCACCGGCATCATGCTGGCGTTCTACTATAAACCCAGCGCGGATTTGGCCTACGCCAGCATCCAGTTCATCGAGAATGAAGTGCGCTTCGGCGCGGCCATCCGCATGATCCACCACTGGGCGGCCAACGGCATGATCGTCCTGTGCATCGCCCACATGCTGCGCGTTTTCATCATGGGCGCGTACAAGCCGCCCCGCGAACTGAACTGGATCAGCGGCGTGCTGCTGCTGGTGTTGACGCTGGCCTTCGGCTTCACCGGCTACCTGCTGCCCTGGGACCAGCGCGCTTTCTGGGCGACGACCGTTGGCACCGAAATCGGCGGTTCCGTTCCAGCTATTGGCAACCTCATATTGATCTTCCTGCGCGTCGGCTGGGACGTTACGGACGCGACCCTGAGCCGCTTCTACGCCATGCACATCATCGTCATCCCGCTGGCGACGGTGGCGTTCATGCTGGTGCACTTCATGATGGTGCGGCAGCTGGGCGTCAAGAAGCCGCTTTAGGAAAATAGACATTATCGGTAATAACTTTTTCTGCATCGAATTACACGAATTGGACGAATTTTCTTCGGGAAATTCGTGAAAATTCGATGCAAAAGAGAAGAGGAGCAAGATATGGATGCGACTGATCCTGAAACTGAAAAAGATACCATTCCCTTCTTCCCCGACCACTTCATGACCGAGTTCTACGTCACCATCGGGATCATGGTGCTGGCGGTGATTGTCGGGATTCTCGGTATGATGAATCCGATTGGCTTGCAAGAGCCGGCCGACGCGCTCAACACGCCGCTGCACGTCAAGCCGGAGTGGTACTTCCTGGCGCTGTACCAGATCCTCAAGTATGTTCCGCCCCAGGTGCTGGGAATCAAGGGAACGATCTTTGCCACCTCGACGGTATTGATCGCCTTGATCGTCGTTGCCCTCTGGCCGTTCATTGACAGGAAAGAAGACAAAAAGAAGGCCATGTGGATCCGCCTGGCGGTGAGCATTATCGGTGTCATTATTGCCGTTGCCCTGACCATCTGGGGAGAGGTGAGTTGATATGAGCGAGATTTCACGACGTGATTTTTTGAAACTGCTCCAAGGCGCGGGCGCGCTGCTGGGTGTCAGCGTGGTGGCAACACCCGTCGTCGCCTATTTCTACCCGCCAAAATTGGAAGAAGTGCCCTCCGAGCCGGTGCTGGTGTGCGCCGAAAGCGAATTGCCGGTGGGCGAGTCCAAAACGATCAAGTTTGGGCGCTACCCGGCGATTGTCATCCAGACGACAAATGGCCTGAAAGCCTATTCGGCGGTCTGCACGCATTTTGCCTGTATCGTCAAATGGAACAACGCCAGCGGAGAGATTGATTGTCCCTGCCACGAGGGTTATTTCAGCCCCGACGACGGCAGTGTGTTACATGGTCCGCCGCCCGCGCCGCTCACGCCATTGATCGCCGAGGTGGTGGGTGGGCAAATCTACGTCAAGGTTGGAGGTGAGTCATGACCGTAGAAACAGTCATCAGTGATCAGTTATCAGTGACCAGTAAAACAAGTTTCCGCCAGGGGCTTGACCGCGCCATGCCGAGGGTGAAGGACTTCTTCGTGCATGTGCTGGGACAGGTGCGGATTATCAAGAAAATCTACCCCGGCGTGATGCACTTCATGATCTTCTGGGGCGTGGCCATCCAGGTCATCGGCACGGCGATCAACCTGATGCAGATGAAACTCTTTACGCCCTTCGAGTTGACGGCCTTCCCGCGCAACGGATGGTACCTGGGCTACGAACTGGTGATGGATATCGCCGGGGCGTTCATCATCCTCGGTGTGCTGATGGCTGGTTTTCGCCGCCTGGTATTGCGCCCGAAATATTTGGATACGAAATGGGATGACTGGTTCGCGCTGGTGATGCTCTTCCTGATCGCTGTTGCGGGATTCACCAACGAGGGCATCCGCATTCTCGTCACCAAACCGGACTGGGCGGCCTGGTCGCCGGTCGGAAACTGGGCCGCGGCCATTATAGCGGCGACCGGTTTCCCGTCCGGGCAAGCCGCGGCGTGGCACGATGCGCTGGTCTACACCCACGCCACGCTGGCGCTGATCCTGGTCGGCGTGCTGCCGTTCACCAAGATGCGCCATCTCATCAACGCGCCGTGGAACATCCTCCTCCGCCCGAATCGCAAAACCGGCGAACTGGCGAAGATCGAAAACATCGAGACGACCGAAATCCTGGGCGTGGGCAAGGCGGCCGAGTTCACCTCGCAGCAGTTGCTCTCGTTCGACGCCTGCCTGCGTTGCGGACGCTGCGAGGAGGCCTGCCCGGCCACCTTCAGCGGGATGAAGTATTCGCCGAAGGAAGTGGTGCAGTTGATGCGCAAGGCGATGGTCACGGGGCTGTATACGGGCGAGGCCAAGCCGGAGGCCGAGATCTTCGGCAGCGTGATGAACGAGGAGTATCCCTGGCAATGCACCACCTGCGGGGCGTGCATCGTCAAGTGCCCGGCCTTTATCAACCCGGTGGACGAAATTGTTGACCTGCGCCGCTACCAGTTGCTGACCAGCGGCAAGATGCCCAAGTCGGTCGGCGACACGATGCGCAACCTGGAACGGCAGGGCAACCCGTGGGGCATGCCGCCCGAAAACCGCATGACCTGGGCCGAAGGACTCAACGTGAAGGAACTGGCGCCCGGCGAAACGACCGACGTACTCTTCTTCACCGGCTGCGCGGCAGCCTTCGACGAGCGCAACAAAAAGGTGACGCGGGCTTTCGCCAAACTGATGCAGAAAGCCGGCGTGGACTTCGCCGTGCTGGGCTTCGATGAAATCTGCTGCGGCGAGACTGCCCGGCGCATGGGGCACGAATACATCTTCCAGGAATTTGCCAAGCAGAATATCGAGACGCTCGGCAAGGTCAAGTTCAATCGCGTCGTCACCGCCTGCCCGCACTGCTTCAACACGCTCAAGAACGAGTATCCGCAGATGGGCGGGGACTACGAGGTGCTGCATTACAGCGAATTGCTGGCAGAATTGAACCTTCCGAACCCCACAGCGAATGGCAATGGCGTGCACGGCAAACTGACCTTCCATGACTCGTGCTACCTTGGCCGCTATAACGATATTTACAAACAACCGCGCGAGCTGCTGGATAAAGCCGGCGTGGAACGGGTCGAGATGAAGCGGCGCGGCGAGGATTCGTTCTGCTGCGGCGGCGGGGGCGGCGGCATGTGGGTCGAGACCGACGCCAACACGCGCATCAATCACCGCCGTCTCCAGGACGCGCTGGACGCCAAAGCTGACGTTGTGGCCACCGCCTGTCCCTACTGCATGCTGATGTTCGACGACGCGATCCGCTCGAAGGGCATCGGTGAGCAGGTGAAAGTGTTGGATATTGCAGAGGTGCTGGCGGCGCAGATGGAGATTTAACCACGAAGGACACGAAGACGCACGAAGATAAGAGATAAACACGAAGGGCACAAAGGCACACGAAGAAAAGAACACGAAGGATCCGTGTCAATCCGTGCCATCCGTGCCGAAGGCCTACCCGGTAATCCGTGTCCAAAACTATCTAGGCAGTGCGGTAGTAGCCCACATCCACCGAATATACCCGCCCGCGCTTGATGACCTGCTTGACCAGATTGGTGCCGAAGCGGTAGCCGAGATGACGATAATCCGGCACGGAGAGCACCAGCAAATCGGCTTGTTTGCCGGGTTCGAGCGAGCCGACCGTATCGGCGCGTCGAATCGCGTGGGCCGCGTTGATGGTGGCGGCGGCAATCGCCTGGGCCGGGGTCAGTTTCAAGTAGCGGCAGGCCAGCGCAATGGCGAACTGCATCGATTCGCACCAGGCTGTGCCGGGGTTGCAATCGGTGGCCAGGGCCAGGATCCCGCCGGCTTTAAGGATCTCCTGCGCCGGGGTGTAGTCGCGTTCGGCCAGGCCGAAGGGCGTGCAGGGCAGCGAAACGGCGACCGTCTCAGACTTGCCCAGCGCGGCGATATCCAGCGGCGAAGTCTTGACCAGATGATCGGCGGAGACTGCTTCGAGCTCGACAGCCAGACTCGCTCCGCCGATATTGTCAAATTCATCGGCGTGGATTTTGAGCGGAAAGCCGAGCGCCTTCGCCTTTTCCAAAATCCGGCGCGACTGGGCCAGGTTGAAGGCCTTGTTCTCGCAAAAAACATCCACAAACGGGAGCGGCAGGCGCGGGGCGTGCGTCTGCCACCACTGTTGGACGATGGGCAGCATCGTCTCGCAGATCAAGCCGGTGTAGCCTTGCGGGTCGTCTTTGCCTGCACCCGCCAGGGTGTATTCGGGGGCGATGGCGTGCGCGCCGAGGAAGGTGATGGCCAGCTCGAGCGGACCTTCGTCATCCAGAGAGAGTAAGGCTTTGAGCAAGCGTAATTCGGTGGCGGTTTGCAGGCCGTAGCCGGTCTTGGCCTCGGCGGTGGTCGTGCCGGTGGCGAACATGCGCAGCAGGCGGGGACGGGTCTGGGCGATGAGTGTTTCGATGGAGGCCGTGCGGGTGGCGCGCACGGTCGAAATAATGCCGCCTCCGGCAGCGAGGATATCGAGATACTTTGCACCTTCCAGGCGCATCTCGAACTCGGCGGCGCGGTCGCCAGCCCAGATGAGGTGCGTGTGCGGGTCAACGAAGCCGGGCATCACCACGCAGCCGGAGACATCCAGGCTCGGTTCGCCGGGATGGGCGGCGCGCAGTTCGGCGGTCTGGCCAACGGCGACGATCTTCTCGTCGCGGACGAGGACTGCGCCGTTTTTGAGGATGCCGAGGCTGCCGAGGTCGCGGCCGCGCTGCGGGCCGCCCCGCGAAGCGTCCCCGAAGGGGGAGAGGGTCAGGAGTTGGGTGGCAGAGTGGATGAGCATAATAAAATCATCGCCCTCGGGGTTTTCTTCGCCAACGCTCGCGGCCAGACTTGGACTGGCTTTGAGGCGCCGAAGGCCTACCGAGTAGGCGCTGCCCTCCCGGAAGGTCACCGGGACGGTGTGAGTTTATCGAAGGGTGCTGCGCATCGGCAGAGGCTGGCGACTCAGATGGCTGCGGCAAGGGTGCGTGCAGCATCTGCTGGTAGTAATCGTCCAGCAGCATGGTCAGGATGGGCAGCTCGTCTTCGTTCTCGATCAGGCTGCGGGCGAGGGGTGCAAAGCGCTGGCTGCGTTCGGTTTGCAGCTTGTCACGCGCGCGCAGGCGGGCTTCGAGCAAGGCCGTCACACGTTCCGCAACCACCGCTTCCACGTCGGCGTCGGATGGCAGGCGTCGCTCTTGAAGGTCCATGGCGTAGTGTTTGGCGATGCGCTGGAGGGCGAATTTTTCGGCATTGTTCGTCAGTGAAATTGCGACTCCGCTGGCCCCGGCGCGCCCCGTGCGCCCGGCGCGGTGGATGTAGCCCTCGGTATCTTCGGGCGTCTCGTATTGGAAGACGTGGGAGAGTTCGGGGATGTCGAGGCCGCGCGCGGCGACGTCGGTCGCCACCAGGAAACGCAGCGTCCCGCGGCGAACACGCTCCAGCACCCGCTCGCGCTCCGCTTGCGAAAGGTCGGCGCTCAACTCGTCGGCGTCATATCCGTAGCGCTGCAACACGACCGTGACGTAATGGACCCTGTTTTTCGTGTTGCAAAAGATGATCGCCGCGGCCGGGTTCTCGATCTCGATCAGGCGGACGAGCGTGCGGTCTTTGTCCATGCCGGGAATAGCGTAGTAGACATGCTCGGTGTCGGTGACGTGGACGTGATCGCGGCTCAGGCTGATGAATTCCGGCGCGTGCATGAACTCGCGCGCCGTGCGCATGACGGAGGCCGGGAAGGTGGCTGAAAACATGCTGGTGCTGACCGGGCGCTCCGGCAGGTGGCTTTGGATCTGTTTCATATCCGGGTAGAAACCCATGGATAACATGCGGTCGGCTTCGTCGAAGACCAGCATCCTGAGATGTTTGAGCGAAAGCGTGCGCTTGAGCAGGTGGTCGAGCACGCGCCCCGGCGTACCGACGACGATGTGTGCGCCTCCTTTGAGCGCTTCAATTTGCGCGCCATACGCGACGCCGCCGTAGACTGCAACCGAACGCAATCCCACTTCGCCGCACAGCGTCTCGGCTTCCCGACCGACCTGCCGGGCAAGCTCGCGGGTTGGGACGAGAATGAGCGCCTGGCAGTGAGGCTTCGCCGGGTCGAGCCGCTCCAGCATGGGCAGGATGAACGCGCCGGTCTTACCGCTGCCGGTGCGCGCCTGGACCATCATCTCCCGCCCGGCGAGCAGGTACGGGATCGTGCGCGCCTGGACGGGCATGAGCTGCGTCCAGGCCACGCGCGCGGCTGCCGCCCGCAAGCGCTCGGGCAATCGTTCGAAGGTTATTTCGGGTATTGGATCGTTGGGTTCGGTGTTGGAGGGGGTAAATGAGGTCTTCATAGTGGTCAGTATTCAGTGGATAGTGTAATGGGTTGATTTTACCTCAGGAAAAGGTTGTCCCGGCGGGAGTTGCCGGGACGGATTTATGCCCAACGGAATGGCTCACTGGCAGCGGCGGGACTGCCGAGACTCGTTTGCATTCTAGCGCCACTTTTGGCCAGGTGCGTACCATCAGCGGCGCAAGCCGCTGTCCGCTGGAGCCGGTGTTAGGGAACTTCTCGAAGTTTGAACGATATGCTGTAGTATCGAACATCAATATTGTTGGTCATCTCTAGTGCATAAGATAATTTAGGGTCGGGATCGCGGCAAACGACAAGCCCTTTTACTCCTTGCCCGCTTTTGCAGAGATTTTGTTTTACCCATCCCATATAGCGAAGAATCTGACCAACCACTTGATCGGAAGGACGGCCTTTTTTAAGTTCAATTACAACGAACGAATTTGACCTCGGCTCAATTGACAAAATATCAATCGTACCGATTTCAGTAGAATACTGCTGACCATCATTTCCTTCTGCATCTTCGTAAATCTCCAACTCTCCTTTGAAAATTGCATGGAAATTGCTGGCTATGAAATCCTCCAAGTATTTCTCGAGAACAAAAGCATTGGGGTCTTGGCACGGTTCAGCTTTTGGGAAGATGACCTTTACAATTTCCTGTACTAATTCTCTTCCGCCTGTCTTTCGAACAATGGAAATATACCCCTGTTTGGGCTATCATACCCCATATCTGGGTAATATACAAGAAATATGCCGCCCAAAATCGCATAGTCTTGTCTCGACCCTGGAAGCAATTTGTAAAGGTATTTCAGGCAAGAATCTAACCGTGCCTAAATACGGGAATCGGAGGCGATCACTGCTCGTACGCGCCGATGTCGGGCTGGGCGCCGCGCGGACGGCCATCGTAGTCGTCAGCCGGCGCGCCGTCGGGGCGGACGTAGTAGGTCGAACCGGCCAGTTCATGGCCTCTCCCCTTTCGTAAGAATTAATCCCCGCCCAGTTTCATGCAGAACAACCCTTCCCCATCCGTAGCTGCGTAGAGGAATTGGCCGTCTGCTGAAACGGTCAGCGAGTTTACGTAACGGAGCCAGATCGCCGTCCCAAAGGGAGACCAGGCCGCGCCTCCATCGGTGGACTGGTATACGTGTACGAAAGCCGCGTAGAGCGTCTGATCGGAGGCGAAGGTGGGGGAGAGCGCCAGGCGGTAGTAGATAGTATAAGGGAAGCCAACATTGGCGCTATTCCAGGTGTTGCCGCCGTCGGTGGATTTGAAGATGCCCAGGTTGTCAACGCCCACGAAAATTGTCCGGTCGTGGGCGAAATCGGGCGAGATGGCAATGGACATGACCGCCAGCCCGGGCAGGGTTGCGCTGGCATCGCGCCAGGTGCCGCCGCCATCGGTGGAGAGGTAGATCCCGCCCTGGTAGGAGGCTGCAAAGAGCGTCTGGTCGCGGGCGAAATCGGGCGAGAACGCCAGGGCGGTTACAGTATTTTCCGGCAGACCGGCGTTCAGGTCCAGCCAGGTGCTCCCGCCATCGGTGGAGCGGTAGAGGGCGCCGCGGTACGAGCCTGCCAGCAGGGTCTGGTCATCGGGGAAGGCCGGCGAGAGAGCAAGGGCGGTCATGTCGGCGTCGGCTAACCCCGCGTTGACAGCTTGCCAGGAGAGACCGCCATCGGTGGATTTGTTGATCCCGCTGAGGCCGGAGGCCGCGAACACGGTGCGATCTTGTCCGTAGTTTGCTGAGACTGCCAGGGAATTCACCTGGATGAAATCGGCGGTGGTCTTTTCCCACGTTTTCCCGCCATCGGTGGAGCGGAATACGCCCTGGTGGCTGCTGCCGGCGAAAAGGGTCTGGTCCGCGGCGAAGTCCGGCGAAGAGGCGACGGCGCCCAGGTAAATGTCGGTGATGCCGGTCTTGGAGTCGCGCCAGGAACTGCCGCCATCGCCGGAGGTGTAGACGCCGCCTCCGTACAGACCGGCGAAGAGCGTGCCATCCGGCGCGGCGGCCAGGCTGACCATCTGATGATTTTCGGCCAATCCGCTGTCGGAACCGTTCCAGGTATTCCCGCCATCCGTGGACTTGAAAATGCCAACACTGCCTTCACCGGCGAAAACGGTCTGGTTGGTCATGAAATCCGGTGAAACCAGCACTGCGTTGATATACATGCCGGCAGGCCCGGCCTGCGTCCATGTGTCGCCGCTGTCGCGGGAGACGAAAACCCCTTCGCCGCCAGTGCCGAGGTAGAGCGTGTGATCGTCCGCGAAATCCGGCGAGAGCGCCAGCGAGCGAACGTCTGTAGTGTTCAGGCCATTGTTCACCGCCTGCCACTCGCCGCCGCCATTGCCAGAGCGGAAAACCCCGCCGCTGGTGAGCGCAAAAATGGTCTGGTCGGCTGGATACTGGGGGGAGATCGCAAGAAAGAGGATGTTCGTATTGCCCAGCCCCGTATTCACCGCGCTCCAGTTGGCGCCGGAATCAACGGTCTTGAAAATGCCTTCGCCTGCCGTGCCGGCGAAGAGGGTGTGATCGCTGCTGTAATCCGGTGAGATAACCACGGTATAAATGTGGAGAAGCGTGATCCCGTTATTCGCATCCTGCCAGGAATTGCCCCTATCGGTGGAGATCATCACGCCGATGTGCATCCCGCCGCTGAAGAGGGTGTGATCGTCGGCGAAATCCGGCGAGATGGCGAGCGAGGTTGTCTGTTTGATCCACAGGCCGTTGTTGGCGGCTTGCCAGGTGCTGCCGCCATCAACGGATTTGAAAATCCCGGCTTCCGAGGTGGCCGCGAAGACGGTCTTATCCACGCCGTAATCCGGCGAGGCGGCCAGGGCTTGGACGATGCCGCCGTACATGCCGTACGAGCAGGGCATCCAGACGCCGACAGGGCCCAATCCCGGCGCGGGCGAAGCGCCCGCCCCCCCGCCCGGGGCCGGTCCCTGACCGCCGGAGGGCAGGGGTATGTTGCACGAGAGGATGGAACCGATCAGGGCTGCGATAAGGGTAAAAGTTGCAAGTTTTGCCTTCATGGTATCTCCTTTCCAGATTCGGCGCGGGGACTGTCGTCGGGCAGGGTAATCGTAGCGACGACGGAGAGCGGGCGGCCCGACAGATTGGTGTACGACAGGGTCAGGCGGGCGCCGGAGGGGGTCTGCTCACCCTGGTAGGTGAACCCGCCCGGGGAGAGGCTGCTGATGTCTTCCGTGCTGCCGTCGGGTTTGAGGGCGGTCAGGTTGAACAGGGCGGCGGGGAGGGCCTGATCGTGAAAAGTTGAGCCGCTGGGCAAATCAACAATCTCGTGCAGTCCGCCGCGGAAGGTCTTGCTGAAGACGAAGCGGGCGGAGGCGTTTTCGAGGATGAGCGAATCGCCCTCTTCGCGAAAGGTTGCTCCTTCTTAAGCGCGGGCGGGACTTGCCAGCCCGCAGGCCAGAAGAACGAGAAGGGTGAGACGACAAATGCGTTTCATTTCTCATCTCCGTATGTGACAGTCACTTCGCAAGTGACCGTCACATGCCTGTCACCTGCCCGGCGTGCCCAGCCGGAAGACGCCCGCGCCATCGGTGGAGGCGTAAAGCACGCTGCCGTCGGCCGAGAGCGCCAGGCCGCGGATGGCGCGGTTGGACAGGCCGTTGTTGTGTACGGTCCAGGTCTGCCCGCCATCCAGCGAGTAGTAGAGACCGCCGTTCAACGTTCCGGCATAGACTACATTTGAGTTGTGCGGATCCACCACAATGGCGATCACCATCGCCTCGGGCGACATACCGGCAGAAGACAGCGTCCAGGTCTGGCCGCCGTCCTGGCTGAGCGCCAGCCCACCGCCATAGAAACCAACGAAAATCTTATTGGAATCGGACGGATCCACGGCCAGCGAGAAGACAACGACCGCTGGCGCGTCAGGATCCTGATCCGGGCGCGCGGGCACCAGCGCGGTCAGGTTGCTGCTGACCAGTCCCCAGGCCTGGCCGCCGTCGTCCGAGCGGTACAGTTGGCCGTCGTAGATGGCGGCGTAGGCGCGCTGCCCGTCGCCGGAGAATACCAGGCCCTGCACCTGCCCGCTGGCGAGCGAAGTCTGCGTCCACGTCAGGCCGCCGTCGGTGGAGCGGATGACGCCGCCGCCCGGCTGCGACCGGCAACCGTCGCCGGCGTCAGCGCGGCAGCCTTTGTCACCCACCGTCGCCAAAACGAGCGAAGGCGTGGCCGGTGAAAAAACAATGCGGGTGATGATCCCGCCCCCGGCTGCAAAGGTTGCGTCGCCCTCCTGCCAAGTCTGCCCGCCGTCGAACGAGACCTTCGGTCTCAGGCCGGTATCCAGGTAGATGGCGATGAGATGACGCGGATCGAGCGGGTCCACGGAGACGAAGAGTCCCTCCAGGTCACGCGCCGCGCCCGAGTTCAGGCCGAGCCAGTTCTCACCGCCGTCCGCGCTGGTGAACACCCCGCTGCGCGCGCCGACGTAGACGCGCGCCGGATCGTCCGAGGCAACAGCGATGCTGTGGGTCAACGCGCCGGTGTAGCCCTTGCTGGAAGCGATCCAGGTCGCGCCGCCGTCCTCGCTGAGGAAGCCGCCGCCGCCGTAGGCATTGACGAAGATGCGCTGCGCGTCGCGCGGGTCGCACTGGATGTCAATCGGCCAGCCGACGACCGCGTCCGGCGGCCCCCATTCATCGCCAGCCATCTCCTGCCAGGTGCGGCCGGCGTCCGTGCTGCGGAAGAAGCCGGTGCGGGCGCTGGCGTAGGCGATGTTCGGGTCGCTTGTGCAAATCTCCACGCCGCTGATGTTGTGGCCGTCCAGCGTTTCGGTCCAGGTATCGCCGCCGTCTTCGGTGAGATAGACCCCGCCCAGCACACGCCCGACTTTCCACGAATACGGATCGTTCCCGGCTCCGGCGAGCAGGATGTCGGGATTTTGCGGGTGCATGAACAGGGTGCCGATGTACAGGTCGCCGGGATCGAAGCCATTGGCCGCGCCCAGGGCATCCCAGGTCGCGCCGCCGTCGCGCGAGCGCAGCACACCCAGGCCGCCGGGTTCGAGGGTTGCCGCGTTGCTGTTGGCCGCCTCACGGTCGAAGATGCCGGTCGAGACGTAGAGCAGGTTGTGATCCTGCGGATTTATCCAGATGTAGCGCGCCAGGTTGTCGCCGGACCAGATGCACGTCCACGTTTGCCCGCCGTCGGTGGTCTTGTAGACCACGCCGCGGGTCATGTCCAGGCCGGTGCCCGAAAGCGCCTGGTTGTTCCATTCCCAACTCGAAACTTCAGCGGCAAAATAAACTACATTCGAATTGCCCAGTTCGATGGTGAACCCGCGCGTGGAAAGGAACTCCTCGATGATGCCGTTGCTTCCGGTGTTCATCTGCTGCCAGGATTCCCCGGCATCGTCGCTGCGATAGATGTTGCTGGTGAATTGCGTGCCGGCCCACAGCGTATCCGGGTTGTTGGGGTCAATCGTCAGGCTGAAGATCGGGATACCGTCGTTGGACGGCCCAAAATAAGGCTGGATGCCGTTGTTGATGGCGAACCAGGTCGCGCCGCCGTCGGTGCTTTTGAAGGCCCCGGCGTAGGCGTCGGTGACGTACATCACGTCCGGGTTGCGCGGGTCCATGCGAACATCGTAGCCCAGCCCGCCCAGCGGCCCGCCAGTGCTAACCCACGTCCCGGACTGGTAGGCTGGTACGCCCGGCGGAACCGGGCCGGGACCCGGAACCGGTCCCGCGCCGCTGACGGTGATCTCCACCGTGCGCGTCTCGATGTGCGTGCCCAAGTCAACTTTCAATTCGTAGGCACGCGTCTCCGTCGGGCAGACCTCCATCTGGCCGACCTTGTCCACCGGCTGCATGTCGAGGGTCACGCCGAAGCCGATGGTCACTTCCCAGCGCAGGAGGGTGCATTCACTGGTTTGCAGGCTGGTGCGTTCGGCGGTGAAGATGATCCCTTCTGTGGAAGGCGGCGTGGGCGTCGCCTGCGGGCCGCAGCCCACAATCAGTATTAGTGACAACCCCATCCCCAGAATGGCGCGGATCAGATTCTTGTGATTCATTTTTGCGCTCCTTTCGCAGGCCCGGACTTTGGCGGCAATCACTGCTCAAATGCTCCGATGTCCGGCTGGGCGCCGCGCGGACGACCGTCGAAATCATCGGCCGGCGCGCCGTCGGCTGTCCCGGCGTTGACCGCCGGGCTGTCTGGCCGCAGGTGCGCGTCGAAGGCGTTAATGGAGATGTTCAGCAGGCCGGAAAAAACATCGCACAGGTTGTGTGGTCCGGGGCAGGGCGTCACGTTGCCGAAGCGAACGTCCGTGATGAGCGAATAGGCCGCATCGAAGGGATTGGCCGGCATCGGGGGAGAGGACTCGTCATCGTACCAGGCAAAGCAGGCATCTTCATCGGAATTGAAGAAGACCTTCTGCCCCTGGAAGATGTTGTTCCGCATGAACACCTTCTCGCTGCCGCTGCAGGTCTTGTCCAGCGCG
>JASEHI010000159.1 GCA_030018695.1 Anaerolineales bacterium | reverse complement strand
TCAAGGAGAGCGGCATAGGGTAGGGGTGATGGCTCGTAAGAAAGACATTGACTGGCCGCACTTAGGGCAGATGGGTTGCTTTTGGGGTAGCGCAGGCTGGGAAGTGGTGGGATTGGTATTGTGCAGAGAAGCGGTTTGCTGCGGGATGCATTGTTGGAGGTGCGCCTGGATGGAGGCAAAAAGTGATCGTCGGGTGGGAGCCAGGAAGCCGAAGTAGCGTACCTTGACGAAACCTGAGGGTAGGACGTGCTGGAGGAAGCGGTGGATGAAGCGCTCCACAGAAGTGGTGCAGGTCTTGAGTTGGCCTGTATCCGAAGTGCGATATTGGAAAGTGACCTGGGAAGTCCCCAAGGCGCCGTTATCGGTGAACTTCACCAGTCGGCGATTGCTGATGGCGATACGGAAGATGTAAGGGGCCAGGTACTTGAGGGCGGTTTGTCCATTGCCGACAGGCTTGCAGTGGACGACCCAATCCTGCTGCCAAACCTTTGGAGGTACCTGAGCAAAGGCGGGAGACTTTTTGAGGAGGTGGAGAAATTTGGCGCGGAAGAGTTTGGAAAGGGCTTTAACTGGCAGGAAGAAATTGTTGTGAGAGGGCAGCCAGGCCTGCCCTGCCTGCGCCAGTGCCGCAGGCACAGGTGAGCTTGGTCTAAGGGTTTGCTTGTCTGGGGCGATACCGCCGCCCGGGACAAGATAGTGGACATGGGGGTGGTAAGCCAGGTTGCGGGTCCAGGTGTGGAGCACGCCCACCATACCGATCTGGCCGCCGACGTAGCGGGGATCTTGGGCTAATTTTTGTGTTGCTTCTGCCGAAGCCTGGAAGAGGGCGTGGTAGAAGAATTTTTGATTTCGGCTGGCGGCCTCACGCAATCCTTCTGGGAGGGTGAAAGTGAGCATGAAGTAGGGGACGGGCAAGAGTAGCTGCTGTTGCAACTCAAGCCATGCTTGAGTCTGCTCATGCTGGCATTTTGGG
>JASEHI010000158.1 GCA_030018695.1 Anaerolineales bacterium | reverse complement strand
ACGCCTGGATTTAGGTGTGGCAGACCCGTTGCTCTCCATTTCTTCTGAGAGTGCCTCAGTGCCATCACCTCGTCTGGTTTTCATCCCCTGCCACCGTTCGGCAGAGCGCTCTCGGCGAAGCCTCGAACCGGACATGACCCTTCGACAGGCTCAGGGCAGGAGTTTTCCCTCACGCGCAGCGGAGCTCTCCGACAACCTTCTTCTTGGAGTATTCAAGGTTTCTTCTGCTCTGGCTTCCTTGCTCACGGCCACATCCGTTCTGCTCATTTCAGCTTCCGCCTTTTGGCTCTCAGGTATAGCCCGCGCTTGAGTTCTTGTGCCTTGTCCAGGTTTCCCTGGTGGTGTTGTTGGCCTTTTCAGGCATGCACCTACACTTACCTCATCGCTTGGCTTGGTTGAAGCAGAGACCCTTCCCTCCGGGTGAGTTTTGTTGTCTCGCCCATCGTTGGACTTGCGTCCCACCGGTACTATGGTCTCCTCCGACTTCTCATCCGGCGTCCTTCAGGATTTCGCCTTGCGGCTTATACCTTCGGTTACGATGTTTCTGTACCACCGACCAGATGAGACCTCTCCTGTTTCATCGTCTACTGTCACAACATCCCATACTCCCTACGCCGGAGAAGCCTGCTCTGAGCTGGTGGTCGAGTTTGTCGAGACCTTGTCGAAGGGTTCTTCATGGCAGTTTCAGGTTCTTCGCCATTTCTATTGCCTTCGCCATGCGTGACAGGCTCGGCTCTCTCTTGCTCCCCTTACGGGGCTAACCCTTCCTTCGTCAGGGCAGGCTATGTCGGCGCTGCAAGACTTGCCCTGAGCTGGTGGTCGAGTTTGTCGAGACCCTGTCGAAGGGTTCACTTTTGAAGCTTTCCTAACAGCGCGGCGTGAACTGACAGCAGCCTGCCGTGATACAATCGCATTGCTTGTGTGGAGGATAGGGCAACGGTGGAGACCGACCCGAGCGCCCACAAGCTCCGTTGCCAGGGCAGAGATGCGCTGAACCACATGCGCTCTCTGCTCTTTCTCTCTGCCCTGGCAATGGACAAAAAGCGCTAAACTCAATCCCGGCAGGCCAGGACGCTGGCGGTTCATCACTGGGCTATCACCTCCTCTTGTTCGCCATTAACTTGGTCCCAGACACCAGCCGAGAAATTATGCAAGTGCGTATATGGTGGAATGCCACCTTGGTTCATTCTGTGGCTCTCCCCTTGCAAGGATTCACAGTTCACTTTTCAAGTTTAAATGAGTTCACTTTTCAAGTTTTCCTAACAG
>JASEHI010000157.1:750-1311 GCA_030018695.1 Anaerolineales bacterium | reverse complement strand
CTCACCAGCCAGCGATTCACCTTTGACGAGATACTTCCATTCCAGTATTCTGGCCTTTCTGACGTTCGATAATCTTACCTGAAAGGATCACACTTTCCACGTCGAAAATCGTCAAGCCGTCTTCATCCATTTCATCATCCGCATGGACGGTCATCACGTATTGTCGTGTGCGGACTTTTTCTCGAAGTTGGCTCAGGATTCGCTCGTACACAGTTGACTCCGTTTGCGGGATGATGGTCTAAATATACATCAAAATCGACTTCGCGGGTATAAGGATTTTCCGCCAGCAAGCCCTATCTCTCGCAGATCGAGACAGGCAAATGCAAGGGAAGCACGGACATCCTGCCCGCGCTGGCGAAGGCGTTGAATGTGACGCTGGAAGAGGTGATCGCGAGGGGAGAGGAATGAAATGGTTGGGGTGGTCAACCGTCCACGAATACAACCACGAATAAACAAATAGGCGCGCGTCGGCGTTCGTTTATTCGTGAAAAATTCGTGGATGGTCTCTCCCAGAATGAAATCAAAACCCGCCCTCCCGAAGGACATCGGGACGATGTGAGC
>JASEHI010000157.1:0-741 GCA_030018695.1 Anaerolineales bacterium | reverse complement strand
GGCCGCCTTTGGGTTTGAAGCGCGGCTTGCGGAGTGTACCTGTTTCGTTGTATAATCACAGCATGTTCTTCTCGCCAGATTTCATCCGCATTGAAGTTGAGAAACAAACATACCAGATTTCCATCCATGCGGACGATGAGCGACTGGCAGACGGCCTGAAAATAGCCGAATTGGAAATCGCCCTGAAAAATTGCGAGATCGTTGAACACTATCCTGACGACCCGCGCGGCGAAAGTTGCCTGGCGCTTGGCTTTGTGGTCGGGAAGCCAATACATTTCGTTTGCGGAAGAAATCGCGCCGGGCATTTGGTTTTGATTACCGTTTATGTCCCATCCATGCCCAACTGGAAGGACCCCTACACGAGAAATCGGTAAAGATTGGAGCAATGAAATGAAATGCCAATATAACGATTGCTATTTCTGCGGCGGCGTTGTGGAAGAACGCCTCCTGCCTCGCGAGATTCGCTGGAACGGCAAATTGCTGGTTTTCGAAAATGTGCCAATGGGAGTCTGCGGTCAATGCGGAGAAAAATTCCTTCGTCCCGAAGTTGCAAAGATGATTGACGCCGCGTTGGAGTCGTCAAAACGCCCAAGCCGCGTTCTGCAAGTACCTGTGTATCAATATCAAAGTGTGGGATAGACTTGTCCCAATCCGTTTTCGAGCATGAGCGCTAACTCTCCCAAGCGGAATGAAATCAAAACCTGCCCTCCCGAAGGACATCGGGACGATGTGAGCCTGTCG
>JASEHI010000156.1 GCA_030018695.1 Anaerolineales bacterium | reverse complement strand
ATATTTTATCGTAGTTTGTGACGACTCTCGTGATAGAAAGGTGATTTTTGTCATTTCATTTACCCAAACCCCAATCCCCTCTCCTTCAACGACACCCACCTGCCCTGCCCGATGACCATGTGATCCAGCACGTCAATATCCAGCAGTTTCCCGGCCTGGACGATGGCACGCGTCACCGCCACGTCGTCGGGACTGGGCGTCGGGTCGCCGCTGGGGTGGTTATGCACCACGATAATGGCTGGCGTCCCGCGCCGGATGGCCGGTTTGAACACCTCGCCGACGTGCACCTGGGCGCTGTTGACCGAGCCTTTGTAGACTTCGACAATTTCCAGCACGCGGTTGCGTGTGTCGAGCAGGAAGACACGCAGATGCTCCTGTTCCAAGCCGGACATCTCGTATAAGACCAGCGCAGCCGCGTCGGCGGGACTATTGATCACCGGGCGCTCTTCCGGCGATTCGAGCGTCAGCCGCCGGCCAAGTTCGATGGCGGCTTGGATCTGGGCGGCTTTGGCTGCGCCGATTCCATGCTGGTTGCATAGTTCTTCGAACGGGGCGCGATGCAATCCGGCCAGCCCGTTGAAGGCTTTCAACAGGCGTTGACCGACCTGTACTGCATTTTCGCCCGGCACGCCAACGCGTAAGAGGATGGCAATCAGCTCGGCATTCGACAGCGCCTGCGGCCCGATTTTTGCCAGCCGCTCGCGCGGACGTTCGTCCAACGCCAGATCGGTGATGCGGTAGACGGGTTTGACGGATTCGTTCATGGACATTCCTCCAAAACAGGATACCCTATTTTACAGCCAAATTTCATCCGGCGCGCTGCTTGACATTCCTCTCCCCCTCAATTAGAATAACGCACGCCCAAGATACACCCCAAAAGATGCAAGCATCCTATCGGGTGACCGCACCCCTGCGGGGTGCAAGCGGGCCTGTAGCGCAGTTGGGAGCGCGCTTCAATCGCACTGAAGAGGTCGAGGGTTCGAATCCCTCCAGGTCCACAGGGTGCTGTAGGGGCGGGTTTGAAACCCGCCCTACAACCAAAGAACGGGCCCATAGCGCAGTTGGGAGCGCGTCTCAATGGCATTGAGAAGGTCGAGGGTTCGAATCCCTCTGGGTCCACTAGAGAGAATAGAGATTAGAGATAAGAGATAAGAGATTAGAGATTAGAAATAAGAGATTAGTCTCTGCTCTCCAATATCAAATATCGGAAAGTCAAGACAGGAGTAGTAGGTCATCCCGTCAGCGAGTTGGGAGAGCGAGATGGAAGCCCAGCATGGTATCCTACGGGAATGCCGCAAGACCGAACTCGCCTGCTGGCCGTAAGGCAGACTGCGCTGGTGAAAATTCACCACGGAGCACACAGAGCTCACTGAGACTCTCTGTGAAGAAGAGAAAACTCTGTGCTCTCCGTGAACTCTGTGGTGAAAAGTAGTCAGCGCCGGGACAGCCCGTTACAGCACACGAGAGACGTTGTCACGTTTG
>JASEHI010000155.1 GCA_030018695.1 Anaerolineales bacterium | reverse complement strand
CGAAGGGTATGCGCTTGTTTGCGCATTTGCCTCGTCCGGCGATCTGACATACAATGGTTATGGTCGCGAATTGCGCGACCACAATCTGCCCAACCACCATGATAAGCGCCACATTTACCATCTTCACCGCCCTCACGAAAACTGGGCAGTTACGTTCAAACAGCGGTCGTCTGCATTGATGGCCGTGTAGTCAGACGTGGATTCAACAGCCGTGAGCGGGGAGGTGACAGGGCCTCGATCTCCACGTAAACAATTGAGGCGGCCTCATCTGCCTGCCGTGTCTTTTGTACGGCGTTCAAATTAGTGCGATATAACTCTGGGTCGTCTTTGGGGAGCAGTACGACTTCTGCATTATCGGGGAGTTGCTCCAACACCTCCGGGTGTTCGAGAATGTACTGCTCGAACTCAAATGACAATGTGATATTCTTTTCTGTAATTGTTTCTCGATTATATGTCATCGTTTCATCTCCTTTTCATAGGAGGCACGGTACTGATGCCAGTTAGCCTTGATATCGCGCTCGCCGAGAATTAATATCTCATATATCACTGGTCACTGATAACTGGTTACTGCTCATTCACTGCCGGCAATCCTCCTGCAGACTCCGCCATCTTCACCGCCCTCACAATCGCCTGCGCCAGCACCTCCGCCGCGTAAGCCCCCACGATGCTGACATCCGCTTTCTTCTGGCCGGTAGCCAGTGCGAAAATCGTATCCCCATCCAGCATGGTATGCGCCGGGCGGATGGCGCGCGCCAGCCCGTCTTGCGCCATCTGCGCCATTTTGGTCGCTTCGCTTTTGGTGAATTTGGCGTTGGTCGCCACCACGCCGATGACCGTGCTGCGGCTCATCGCCAGTTTCATGATGGCGCGGCCGGCGAGCGTTTTCATCACCGCCAGCGTATCGGCAAAATAATCCGCTGAACCAAGTTGAATGGGGCCAAGTTTCGTCGTCCGCGTCCCAGCCAGGATCTTGCCAGTCTGCGGATCAACCACATCCCCAAAAGCGTTGACCGCCACGATCGCGCCGACGATTATCCCGCTGCCGATCTCCATGCTGGCCGTGCCCAGGCCGCTTTTCATCGCGCCGGCCATGCCGAAGACCTTGCCGACCGTCGCCCCCGTCCCCGCACCGACGTTGCCCTCGGCCGGCGCGTCAGTCGAGGCGGAAGCTGCGGCGCGGTAGCCCATTTCCAGGTCCGGGCGGATGTCGGCGCGGCCGATGGCCAAGTCATATAGGATCGCGGCTGGCACTATGGGGACACGTGCAACGCCGGTGTCGAATCCAATCCCCTTTTCTTCGAGATAGCGCATCACGCCGCTGGCGGCGTCCAGCCCGAAGGCCGAGCCGCCCGCCAGCAGCACGGCGTGGACTTTCCCGACCGCGTTGACCGGATCGAGCAGGTCGGTCTCGCGCGTGCCGGGCGCGCCGCCGCGCTGATCCACGCCAGCCACTGCGCCTTTTTCACACAGGACGAGGGTACAACCGGTCAGCGCCTCGTCATCCTGGGCGTGTCCAACGCGGAGCCCTGGCACATCAGTGATCGAATTTCTTCGTTTCATGCCATGCTATTTTGCGCGCGGCCTGCCCTGTAGGTTTTGCACTAAAGCCAGGAACTCATCCCACTCTTCTTTGAAGAAATGCAGCGTGATGTTGTTCAGCTCGATATGGTAGGTGATCTCGCCGTCGGGTTCCTCGGCCAGCCAGATGAGATAATTCTCGGTTTCGGCCAGGTTCTCGGTCGTAGGTTCTGGAACGGTCTTTGCCATTTCAGCCTCCTCGGGATTGGTTTTTTTTGATTCCATTATACAGATTTTTGGGCTTTTGCGCCTTAAGAATTCTTTAACGCGAATCCCCAAAGTGCGGGGACACGTGGCGCGAATTGGCGAATTCCGCGAATGCTTTTTAACTCGATAGTTGTATTTTAGCGTTTTTAGCATAAACGTGATACCCTCGCTGG
>JASEHI010000154.1 GCA_030018695.1 Anaerolineales bacterium | reverse complement strand
ACGCCTCGATTGGTGACAACGAATTCACATCCAGCGACTTCAACTCGTCCAGCAGGTGGCATGGACAGCGGAAGCGGATTCTTGGTCAGTTGGGCATGACTTTTTGGAGCGCGTTGATCATCGTCAACAGAATCTCTTTGAACGTTTCGTCATTGAGAATGGCAACGCGCTTGATCATCAGTATTTCGTTCGCAGTGAATAGCTTGATAGGACGCGCAAAACTTAGCGCAGAAAGCGTACCTGCGGAAAGACCTTCAGGCGTAATCTTCACCGTGTTGGGATCGCTGTGCGGATTGCTTGTGATCTGGCATAGAAGCCAATCACCACGTCCTGTATTGCAGAGAACCACAGCCGGACGCAGCTTTGACCCAGACAGATCCGAAAACGGGAACTCGACTACAACGATGGAAGCTGGGCCAGGTGTAACCATGCAGCGTCTTCTTCGGGTGTCAGCCAATCAACAGCCAATGCGGACTCGCTTAACATCGCGGATTCACGCATGCTCGACTCTGGCTCCTCATTGAGGATCGTGATCAAGACGCGACGCAGACGCATAGTCGGCAGCTTGGCTGGTTCAAGAAGCCGTAACCTGCCTTTCTGGTCAATTACACCCTCGAATGTCTGGATCATCTTGTTTACCTCACTTACGCAGTTCTACACAATCTGCAAGACAACGTGGCAGGATCATAACTCATTTAGACCGCAATTGATTATTTTCATTATAGCACCTCTTCACCTTTTTAAATACTTTTTCTTCCACTCGAACAACTTATTCAACGCCTCGATTGGTGACAACGAATTCACATCCAGCGACTTCAACTCGTCCAGCAGCGGACTGGTCTCTGGGAAGAGCGCAGACTGTTGCGCGGCGTGGGGGCTGATCTGTACCGCCCGACCGGAGGATTTCTCCAGTTCGCGCATGATCTCACTGGCGCGCTGGATGACCGGGCGCGGCAGTCCAGCCAGTTGCGCCACGTGGATGCCATACGAGCGGTCCGCGCCGCCCGGCACGATCTTGTGCAGGAAGACGACTTTGGCGTCCGCTTCGGTCACGGCTACGCTGTAGTTGCGCACGCCCGGCAGCAGGTCCGCTAGTTGGGTCAGCTCGTGGTAGTGGGTAGCGAAGAGCGTCTTGGCGCGCAGTTGCGGGTGGTTGTGGATGTACTCGACCACCGCCCAGGCAATCGAGACGCCATCGTATGTGCTGGTGCCGCGTCCGATCTCGTCCAGGATGAGCAGCGACCTTTGCGTAGCATGGTGAAGGATGTTGGCCGCCTCGATCATCTCGACCATGAAGGTGGACTGCCCGGCGTGGATTTCGTCCTGGGCGCCGATGCGGGTGAAGATGCGGTCCACCAGCCCGATCCTTGCCGAAGCCGCCGGGACGAACGAGCCTATCTGCGCCATCAGGACGATTAGCGCCGCCTGCCGAAGATATGTGGATTTGCCCGACATGTTTGGCCCGGTGATGACGCGGACGACCTCGCCCTTCTCGATGGTAACGTCGTTGGGGACGAAACGCTCGCTTTGCAACGTCTGCTCGACGACCGGATGGCGGCCTTCGCGGATGTCCAGCACTTCATCCTCGCGGACCTCGGGCCGGCAGTAGCCACCCAGGGCAGCGACTTCGGCCAGGGTGGAGAGCACGTCCAGTTCAGCCAGCGCACGCGCCGTGTCCAGCAAGCGCGCCGTGGACTTCGCCAGTGTCGCGCAGACCTCGCGGAACAGGCGCAGCTCCAACTCGCGGATGCGCTCCTCGGCGTTCAGCACCAGCGTCTCGTACTCCTTCATCTCTGGCGTGATGTAGCGCTCGGCGTTGACCAACGTCTGCTTGCGGATGTAATCCGCGGGCGCTTTGGCGGCTTGTCCGTGAGAGATTTCGAGGTAATACCCAAATACCTTGTTGTAGCCCACCTTCAGCGATTTGATGCCCGTGCGTTCGCGCTCGACGTTTTCCAGGTTATTGATCCATTCCCTTGCGTGTCTGGATGCTTCGATGACGCCGTCCAGTTCGGCGGAGTAACCAGGACGGAGGATGCCGGTATTTTGCAGCGTGGCGGGCGGGTCGTCAGCAATGGCTGATTGGAGGAGTGAGAGTTCTTCTTCACAAAGACAGAACTGAGGGGATAGGGGATAGGAGGTAGGGGTATCTCCTATCTCCCTATCTTCCACTCCTATCTCCCTATCTTCTACTCCTATCTCCCTATCTTCTACTCCTATCTCCCTATCTTCTACTCCTATCTCCCT
>JASEHI010000153.1 GCA_030018695.1 Anaerolineales bacterium | reverse complement strand
CCATCAGCTTCACCCAATTGCGCGACCTGACCACCCGGCTGCATAATCAGTAATTAATGCCGCTCATTCCACCGTCACACTCTTCGCCAGGTTTCTCGGCTGATCCACGTCAAGGCCGCGGATGGCGGCAATATGATAGGCCAGCAATTGTAGCGGGATGACC
The DNA here is from genome assembly GCA_030018695.1 of Anaerolineales bacterium. Classification (GTDB taxonomy): domain Bacteria; phylum Chloroflexota; class Anaerolineae; order Anaerolineales; family Villigracilaceae; genus CG2-30-58-95. The sequence continues at coordinate 2,087 of JASEHI010000153.1, read as the reverse complement.
GTCACGACTGGCGAGAGCCTCCACGGGGCATCGGGGATCCAGATCACATGGTCGGCCATCGAAGCCACCAGTTCGTCGCCATCCGTCGCCACGGCGATGACCCTCCCGCCGCGCGCCTTGGCCTGCTGGATCTGCGAAATCATCTTCTCGTGCCAGGGGTCTTTGGGCGCCAGGCAGACCACCGGCATGTTTTCGTCAATCAGCGCAATCGGGCCGTGTTTCATTTCGCCGGCCGGGTAGCCCTCGGCATGGATGTAAGAGATTTCCTTGAGTTTCAGCGCGCCCTCGTAGGCGATGGGCATGTTCAATCCCCGGCCCAGATAAAGGCAATCGCGGATGTCTTTCAGCGCGTAGGCCACTTTCTCGATTTTGGCTTCGCGCGCCAGTGTGCGCCCGGCCAGGTCAGGCACCAGGCGCAAATCGGCCACCAGCGCGCGGCGGGTTTTGTCGTCCAGAACGCCGCGCAGGTCGGCGAGCAGCACGGCCAGCATGTACTGGTCAACCAGCGGGGCGGTGAAGGCTTTGGTCGAGGCGACGCCGATTTCCGGGCCGCTTTGCATCGAGATGTAACCATCCGCAATGCGCATTGCCTGCGAGCCAATCGCGTTGACGATGCTCCACAGCGTCGCCCCCTTGCGCCGACCCTCCTCCATGGCCGCCAGCGTATCGGCTGTCTCGCCGGATTGGCTGATGGCCAGCACGACCGTGTTCCCGTCCACGATCGGGTCGCTGTAGCGGAACTCCGAGCCGATGACCACCTCGGTCGGGATGCGGGCAATTTGTTCGATCAGGTACTTGCCGACCATGCCGGCGTAAGCCGCCGTGCCGCAGGCGGTGATATAGATTTTCTGGATGCGCCGCGCCAGTTCGGGGGTCAGGTTGAGTTCCGGCAGGCGGATGCGCCCGGCGTTGAAGTCCACCCGCCCGGCGAGCGTATCCGTCAGCGAGCGCACCTGTTCGTGGATTTCTTTCTGCATGAAGTGACGGTATTCCCCTTTTTCGGCGGAGACGGCATCCCACGACACGTTATGGACCTGGGGCCGGATCGCCGTTCCGTCCAGCGTCTCCACCTGAACTGTGTCACGCCTCACGACTGCCATCTGGCGTGACTCGAGGAAGATGACGCGGCGGGTGTGTTCGAGGATGGCGGGGATGTCGGAAGCGATGAAATTCTCGCCCTCGCCCAAGCCGAGCACCACACCCCCGGCGTTGCCGATGCGGGCGCAGACCATTTTATCCGGCTCGTCGGCGGAGAGCAGGACGATGCCGTGCGCGCCGCGGATCTGCTGGAAGGTCCGCCGGGCCGCTTCGGTCAGGTCGAGGCCGGAAGCGATGTGATGCTCGACCAGGTGGACGATGGTCTCGGTGTCGGTCTCGGAGCTGAATTCGGCCCCCTCAGCAATCAACTCCTCGCGCAGTTCGATGAAGTTCTCGACGATGCCGTTGTGGACGACGACCACGCGGCCGGTGGCGCCGAGGTGAGGGTGGGCGTTGCGCGCCGAGGGCGCGCCGTGCGTTGCCCAGCGCGTATGCCCGACGCCCGGCGAGCCGTTGATCGGCGAGCCGTTGACCATTTCTGCCAGCCGGGCCAGTTTTCCGGCGTCGCGGCGGATTTCGATTTTACCGTCCTGTAAGACGGCCAGTCCCGCGGAGTCATAGCCGCGATATTCCAGCCGTTTCAGGCCGTTGAGAATGATCGGCGTCGCATCCCGCGCGCCGATGTAAGCGACGATTCCACACATGGGGGAACACTCCGTTTGCAGGTTTGAACGTTGGCAGGTTTGAATGTTGACACGTTTGAACGTTTTAACGTTTCAACGTGCTAACGTTCCAACGTTCCGAAGTTAGAATTGGAGGGAAAGAGATCGGGGCGTGGCGTCCCCGGATGGGGATTATTGAGGTGGCAATGATTATACCGCTTGCGCTCGTTCAACAGTCAATGCAAAGCGTGGCTGTCGGCGTGGGTGTGCGCGTGGGAGTTGGCGTGCGCGTTGGCGTGGGTGTCGGTGTGTTGGTGGCCGGAGGCGTGGGTGTCGGCGTGGGCGTGTGCGAGGGCGTCGGTGTCGGCGTGGACGATGGCGTGGGCG
>JASEHI010000152.1 GCA_030018695.1 Anaerolineales bacterium | reverse complement strand
GCTGCGCGCTGAACTACGCGCAGCATCGCGCGGGTGAAGAAAAATTCCACCCCATCCTGCCGGGCGCGGATTTTGGTCACATCCAGCAACGGCTGGCTGACCCACTGGCGCATCAGGCGTTTGCCCATTGGCGTGACAGTCTTATCCAGCACGCCGAGCAATGAGCCTTTGACCTCGCCGCGCAACGCCTGCCCTGAGCCGCCGGGCTGAACGAAGTCGAAGCCTTGGCGAAGGGTTTCTGTTAATTCCAGATTGCGGCGCGTGGCGGCATCCAGGGTCATGAATTCACTCAGACTGTAGACGCGCAAGCCGGTCAGTAAGTTAAGCGCCGCGCCTTCGGTTTCTTTGAGATATTGGATGATCGCCCCGGCGGCGCGCGTGGCGAGCGGCAGTCCCTTTAGCCCAAAACCGTCCAGGGTCGCCGCGCCGAAGTGCGAGAGCAATGTCTCCTGGCACTTGCCTGGCTCGAAACGCCAGGCCGCAAAGGGCGTGATGTGCCCAGGCATGCCGTTGGGGAAAACGAGATTGTCCGGGTGGATAATTTCAGCCGGGCGCAGGCGGGCAAGTTCAGCCCGTAGGGGCGACCCTTGTGGTCGCCCTTCTGCCTGCGGTCGCCCTTCTGAATATTGTCGCCCTTCCGCGGTGAGGTCCGCGGCCTCCACTTCGGTGACGGCGAACTCGCCGGTGGTGATATCCACATACGCGATTCCGGCGCGGGTTCCGGCGTCAGCGAGGCTGGACTCCAGAACGATTGCGGCGAGATAATTATTCGCATCGCCGGGCAGCAGGCCGGGTTCCACGATCGTGCCGGGGGTGACCACACGGACTACTTTGCGCGGGAAGATGCCTTTGGCGGGTTGGTCGCCGACCTGTTCGCAAATGGCGACGCGATACCCCTTTTCGATCAAGCGTGCCAGGTAATTCTCCACGGCGTGATATGGGATCCCGGCCAGCGGGGCGCGCAAACCCTTCCCGATCGGCCGCGAGGTCAGGACGATATCCAGTTCACGCGCGGCCGTCTCAGCATCCTCGTCGAAGGTTTCGTAGAAGTCGCCCAGGCGAAAGAAGAGGATGGCGTCGGGATATTGACGTTTTATCTGCAGGTATTGTTGGCGGATGGGGGTTACGTCGTCGGTCATGTATCCATTTTATGTTTAGGAGACGAAATAAGCAAGTGGCATTTTTGATGAAATGTAATATAATATATTCACTATACTCTCACGAAACGGAGGTTTCAAATGGCCAGTGTTACGTACGAGCATGTCACAAAGGAATTTGGAAGTGTCGTTGCAGTAAATGATTTGAATTTACAGATTGACGACAAAGAATTCCTGGTATTCGTTGGCCCTTCGGGATGCGGCAAAACGACCGCCCTGCGGCTGCTTGCCGGCCTCGAGGAGCTAACCAAAGGCACGATCAAAATTAGCGAGCGTGTCGTCAACGATGTTCCGCCCAAAGACCGTGATATTGCCATGGTCTTTCAATCCTACGCTTTGTACCCTCACCTGTCAGTGTTCGAAAACCTGGCCTTTGGCCTCAAGCTGCGCAAAACTCCCAAAGCCGAAATCAAGCGCCGCGTAGGGGACGCCGCGGAAATCCTGGGAATCACAGATTACCTGAACCGCAAGCCGCGCCAGCTCTCCGGCGGCCAGCGCCAGCGGGTGGCGGTTGGGCGTGCAATCGTGCGCGAGCCGAAGGTTTTCCTCTTCGACGAACCGCTCTCCAACCTGGATGCGAAACTGCGCGTTGCCATGCGCGCCGAGCTTAGCAAACTTCACCATCGCCTCCAGACGACCTTCATCTATGTTACCCACGACCAGACAGAAGCGATGACCATGGCGAGCCGCATTGCAGTGATGAACAATGGTGTCTTGCTGCAATTGGACACACCACAGAACCTGTATGACCAGCCGCAAAACATGTTCGTCGCCGGTTTCATCGGCTCCCCGGCGATGAACTTCTTCCGCGCCAGGCTGCGCAAGGATGGCGGCCGGCTGCTGGTCGATTCGGGCGATTTCGCAGTACCGGTGCCAGCCGAACGCGCCAGGCAGTTCCAGAACTATGTCGATCGCCCGGTGGTCTTTGGCGTCCGCCCCGAAGACATCTTCAACCCGGCCTTTACCCCGCCTGGAATCCACGCCGAGAATGTCGAAGTGAAAGTGGACGTGACCGAATTGATGGGCAACGAAATTTTTCTGTACCTGATCAGCGGGCCAAATATTTTCATCGCGCGTGTGGATCCGCGCACGAACTTCCATATCGGCGACACAGTCCAGGTGGCATTTAACATGGACAACTTCCACCTGTTCGACCCTGAAACTGAGCTGGCGATACGCTAATCAGGATATGGGTGTGTTTCATTTCAGTTGAAACCGTCCCGAAGGTTGGCAAAAAACGA
>JASEHI010000151.1 GCA_030018695.1 Anaerolineales bacterium | reverse complement strand
CTTTACCCGCCGCGAGTTCATCAAGTGGGAACGCGGCGGCATCCTGAACGGGTGGGGGGCTATCCTGGCGAGCAGGGGTGGGGGGATGTTTATCCCCGTCTATCTGCTGACCAAGGAAGCCCGTGCCCTTCTCCCCCCAATTCCAGACGAAGACCCCGATAAGGAGGCGGGACTCTAGCGCCGCTGCAATCGCCTAAGCAAAGGCATGTTAGCCACTGTGTCTCGACACCTTCGGTCGACAACCATTGTATTACGCAGGCTGTGCGAGTGAGTGATCGCTTGCACAGCCTGTTTTCTTTCTACAAGGAGAATAACCATGACAGACAATACATCTTTTGTAGCCCTGGTACGCTGGATGCGCTTGGCGCAAAAAACGTACTACCTCAGCAATCAGGCCAACATGGGTGTAGTGAATCCAGCCGAAAAAGCCGTTGACGCTGCCCTAAAGGGCCTGCCCGACAACCGCCCAGGCATCCACGTTGGATGCTGGTACGGTGATGAGGACGACCAGGCGGCGCATCCGGCTGCCTATATCGGCCTGCCGCCCACCGAGGACGGCGAAGTGGTCGAGGCCGTCTTGGATGTCTTCCAGGATACCCTGGACGTGATCGCTCCCGGCGATGACGCCCTTCACGAGTTCATCCTGAAGTGGGAGCGGTACGCGCTCAATTACTACCTGCCCTTCGACGTGTCCGAGGACTTCGAGTGCGTGGACAACCGCTGGCAACTGGTCGAGGATGCGTGATGATGGTACTGCCGAGTAGGCCTTCGGCAAGATGGAGGTATCAACAATGGCTAATACAGTCAAATCCAACCGTCAAATCTGGGGAACTGACTTCCCCAGCGGCGGCGAATGGGACGCCGGTTGCAGCCAGCAAGGCCGCTGGACTGTTCGCCTGGAGGCGTGCCGGTTGTATCCAGGAGGCAAGTTGTTCTCGGTCGTATATCGTGTTTTTGCAGATCGCAGCGAAGTTGTGCTCGGTCAATTTCCTGCGACCGAGCAGGGCGAGAGTGACGCCAAGACCTTTGCCCTGGCTGCCCTCGACGCGAGAAGAATCTCCTAACATTCCGCACCAAGAGAGGGAGGCTAACCGCCTCCCTCATCCTTTTTCTTGTTACTTTGGGCTTTTACTCTGACTCTATTTAGCAACTGGACGAACTACATCCCATACTGCCTCAGGGTGCTTGGCTGCCACCTGCAATAGGATCCGCGCAGGACCTTCGGGCGTTCGGCGTCCCTGTTCCCAATTCCGCAGCGTGGCAACGCTGATCCCAAGCAATGCGGCAAACTCACCTTGCGAGAGCTTGTAGTTCGCACGAATACGTTTGACATCAGGCCCTTCTACGATGAATTGGCGCGATGGCGTCCGTTCACCGCGCAAGATAGCGCCACCTTCCCGCACACTGGCCAGCAGTTCGTTGAACAATTCCTCTTTCATGGATACTCCTCTTCCACAATCTGCTTCAGCATCTTTATCTGCGCCGATGTCAAATCGTCTCGTTCACCTTTGGGGTACATGAATAGCATCAAGATTTGTTCTGGCGACACTGCCCAGTAGTAGATGACTCGTACCCCGCCGCGCTTACCTCTCCCTTGTTTGGCCCAACGCAACTTACGAAGGCCACCACTGCCAACAATTAACGCCCCTGCATCAGGACGATTGACCAGAGCCTTTTGTAGTTCACGGTACTCATCATCGGTAAGTAGTTTTTGTACCTGGCGAGTGAAAATCGAGGTTTCGACGAAGATCATCTTTGCGTAGACGCCTAATGGATTTGGTGTAGTCAGTATACGCCAATGGCGCACTTCTGTCAAGGATGTGCGTTTCCGTACTTTTTTGTCGCCTGCTGCCTGTCCTCGAAGTTGTTCGAAGCCAGGCGGGGGGCGGTAAAGCCGTCTCTCTAATTCTTACACGGAGGAAAATATGTACGACAAACTTTTTGTAGTACTTGCCAGTAGCAGCAGTGAGTACGGCGACGAAGCGACTCACTGCGCCATCGAACTGCGCCAAGGGGCGATCATCCGCCTGGCCTTTGCCAGTCTGGTCGCTCGCTTCGCCAGGATGCTGCTTGGGCGGTGGAATTTCTACCGCCTTGAGGTGCCATTTCCAGAAACGAAATGGCTGAACTTCTCCGGGGTGGACGCCGACTTCCCGGAGGACTGGGAAGCCGGCGCGGTATCTTTGACGACTTTCCCGGCCTTGTTTTGGCAACCGGCCTGATCAGTCGTACAGCCCGGCTCGCTGGAGACGGCGGCCTGTGGTTTAGCTGCTACCACAAGCACGGCGGCTTTACGCATTTGATCTATTGTCTCAATGGGAATATGATCTGGGCGTTGACCGCGCTGGGTTATGGCGGCGATGAACGCCTTGCCCGTAGGGAGCCTGCCGCGCAGACGCCGATAGGACGAACCGAAGACGGTATTCGATTTTTTCACAGACAGCGCGCCAACCCGCCAATTGGCATATAATAAATCCATGGGAGCGGCAGTCAAGCCAAATGCCACTGGTTCTAATGGAATTTGTGGTTTTTGAGAAAATGAGGCATGATTGGCTAAAAA
>JASEHI010000150.1 GCA_030018695.1 Anaerolineales bacterium | reverse complement strand
CTCCACAAAGCGATACCGTACTCTCTGGATGGTGGGGATGCTGACATCCAGAGCTTCCTGAATCGCTTGGTCTGCCCAACCATCATTGGCCCTCAGAAGAATACGCGCATGGTTGATCTTGCGGACGCGCTCTGTTCCAGATTTCAGCAAGCTTTCAAGCAAGTCTTTTTCCTCTGCACTCAAACTAACCACATATTTCTTGACCATAACTGTCTCCTTCGCGGAGACAGGTTACCACCATTTTACCTATCAAAGCATGTGCAACAGTCTACTAGCTTGGCAAGGTCAAATCCCCGTAACCTTGCCCGATATTTCATGTAATCTGTCCATGCTAGCTGAACCTGAATATGAGATTCCGTCATTGACGGCTCTCCTCTTGTTCCACTGCTCGAATTGCTGCCTTGCTCGCGAAGATTGTATCACGAAACGGAATCCATTCGGCATCTTGTATAAGTGCGACGCACTTCTACCGCCGATGGACGAATGGCCATAGCGGCAAACGAAAACGGCGCGCTCTCGGGCGCGCCGTTCCTTTGATTATTCTTCCCGCCTTTTTGCCTGATTTTTTACGGCGTTGGCGTGGCTGTGGCGGGGGAGGCGCAGGCAGCCAGCGGCGCGAGCAATAGGACGAAAAGGAAAAAGCAGATTGTGCGGCGCATGAGATTCCTCCTTGGGAACAGTGCGCTCCCGGCGTGGATTATATCACTGGTCGGATTCACTTTCTGTGTGCACTCGGCGCATGCCACAGTACACCGCAGGGGCACTCAAGAGGGCAAAAGGTTCATTGACAAAGGGTCAAAAATGGTATATCCATTTTCTAAAAAATGCGCTATCATAGGCGTAAGGAACGGTGAGTGGGAACATTTTTCGTAAAAAATCGTCTTTGGAATAATACGCAGGGGTTGTTCCCACGCGCTGGAGACAACTTTGCCCTGCGCTTGGATCGCTGATTTGCGGAGGAGGATCCCATGATTTCACGACGCATATTCATCCCAGCAGTTCTGATCTTAACCATGTTGGCGCAATTCATGCCGGCGGCCATCTTTGGCCCGCAGCCGGCCGCCGCGGTGACGCGCTGTGACTGGGCGCAGTTCGTCGCCGATGTCACCGTGCCGGATGGCGCCACCTATGCACCCGGCACAGCATTCACCAAGACCTGGCGATTGAAGAACATCGGCACCTGCACCTGGACGACCTCTTATGCCCTGGTCTTCGTCAGCGGCAGCCAGATGGGCGCGCCCAGTATGGTCAACTTACCCTCCAGTGTTGCTCCCGGGGGGACAGTGGACGTCTCGGTCAATATGACCGCGCCAGCCGTCAACGGGCACTACCGCGGATACTGGCAGTTACGCAACGCCTCCGGTGTCTTGTTCGGCATCGGGACGTACGCCAACAAGTCATTCTGGGTGGATATAAATGTTTCCACCAGTTATGTCACCGGTTACGACTTCGTCGCCAATTATTGTTCAGCCACCTGGACGAGCGGCGCGGGGATATTGCCCTGCCCCGGAACGGACGGAAACGCTAATGGCTTCGTCTTGAAATTAGATAGTCCCAGGCTGGAGAATGGCGTGACCGATGCTTCCCCGGGTTTGTTGACTTTCCCCCAAAATGTGACCAACGGTTATATCCAGGGGATTTACCCGGCCTTCACCGTCCAGTCCGGCGATCGTTTCCAGAGCATCGTCAACTGTCAATATGGCGCGACGAGTTGTTACGTCACTTTCCGGCTGGATTACCAGATCGGCTCAGGCCCGGTCAAGACTTTCTGGACCTTCAAGGAGAAGTATGAGGGCCTGTATTACCGCGCCAACCTCGATCTGAGTTCCCTGGCCGGCCAGAACGTCAAATTCATCCTGACCATCCTGGCGAGCGGCTCTCCCACCGGTGACCGGGCATTGTGGGGCGCGCCGCGCATTGTCCGTGGAGGCTCAGTACCGCCCATCTCGACCCCAACCGAACCCATACCCCCAGCCTGTGACCGCGCCAAATTCATAACCGACATCAGCGTTCCGGACGGCACGACCTTCACCGGCGGCACACCCTTCACCAAGACCTGGCGCTTGCAGAACGTTGGTACATGCACCTGGACGACATCCTATGCGCTGGTCTTCTTTAGTGGAGACGCCATGAGCGCCATCCCGGTGATCTACCTGCCCGCCAGCGTCGCTCCGGGACAGATGATCAATCTCTCGGCCGCGATGACCGCCCCGAATGCCAGCGGCCATTATCGGGGTTATTGGAAGCTGCGCAACGCCTCAGGTGTAAAATTCGGCATCGGCGCAACTGGCACGAATCCCTTCTGGGTGGATATCAATGTGGCGGCTCCGGGTTTAAACGTGTCCACGACGACCATCACTGCCGACAATCCTGATCCATCCACACCCGGCCAAGCGGTCACGGTGAGCGTTACCGTGAGCGGGGCAGGCGCTATCCCAACCGGCACGGTAGCCATCAGCGGCGCGGATGCCAATTGCACTATCACGCTCTCCGGCGGAAGCGGCAGTTGTAATGTAGTCTTCAACACGTTCGGCAACAAGACCCTCACGGCTACATACAGCGGTGATGGGAACTTTGCCGGCAGTTTGGG
>JASEHI010000014.1 GCA_030018695.1 Anaerolineales bacterium | reverse complement strand
CTTTTTGTCAAACTCAACACCGCTCGTTTAAGCTCACAATTACAGAGATACACCCGCCGATCATTGCCGGGGAACGCGAGCAATATTCCCAAAGGCTCTTCCCAAAAGCAGGAGCTTCCCGCGCTCTGGTGTCCTGCGGGATGGGCGGCCAGACGTGGCCGTTGAAGGTTTGCACCAGGGCCTTGAGCTGCACGATCGTCTCGCGCGTGGTGCGGTCGAAGAAGGTCGGCAAGATGCTGTAGCCGATCCGGTGACCGCGCTCGGCCACTTCCCCCATCGAGCGCAGGACCTCGTTCACGCCGTCCACAGCCATGGCGTCCAGCTTGGTCGGGATGAGCACCCAGTCGCTGGCCATCAGCGCCGAGACATGCAGCACGTCAAGTGAAGGAGCCATGTCCAGGATGACTACATCATAGGGTGCATCCTTGAGCACCCGACTGATAATCTCGGCAGGGAAGTTGGAAATGACAATCGTGCGCTTGGCTTTTTCGGTTTTCTTATCGCCAGGAACGATGTCCAGGTTTTCCCGGGAATAGATGGCGACATTGGTGATCGGTTCTTCGTCCACGACTAGCCGGTAGAGACCGGGAGCCTTGTCCATGCCGAGTGCGAACGCGACGTGTCCCTGCGGGTCGAGATCCACCAGCAGGGTATGTTGCCCGGCCAATGCCAGGCCGTGGGCGAGAGTCACGGCGGTAGTGGTCTTTCCTACGCCGCCTTTTTGATTGGCAATCGTGATAGTAGTCATTTTCTGATCCTTGTCTGAGAAATGCGAACGGTCGGTGGTGAACGGGATTAAGCCATCCATCACCGACCTCTAGTGCAAACGCAGATCTACTCCTCACGATTCTGTCACCAAATTGACTGCAACTTGACTGCAACGCCAGTTAGAACATATGTTCTGCTTGGACAATTCTTAACCAAAAAACCCCCAGATATGGGGGCTATGGGGCGGCGAACCGCCATATATCAGGCTGGGGGCAAAGGATTCGAACCTCTACAAACTGATCCAGAGTCAGTTGTCCTACCATTAGACGAGCCCCCAACATAAGCAGACGGTATTTTACCACGCCCTTGCCCAGCCGGGTAGGTAAATTCCACCCCCAAATCCCAAGACCCGTTATAATCAAAAAAAAAGAGACCCCTGATAAAGAGGATACCAGCATGACGCCAAACGATTCCATTCCATCCACCAATTTCATCCGCGCAGCCGTCGCCGCGGACTTGCGCACCGGGCGCTTCAGTTACGTGCGCACGCGCCTGCCCCCGGAGCCGAACGGTTATCTACACATCGGCCACGTCAAAGCCTTCCTGATTGACTACAACACCGCCAAAGAGTTCGGCGGCGAGTTGATCCTGCGCTTCGACGACACCAACCCGACCAAGGAAGAGACCGAGTACGTCGAAGCCATCGAAGATGACGCCCGCTGGCTGGGCATCCAGTGGGTCAAAGTGACCTTCGCCTCGGATTACTTCGACCGGCTCTACGAATGGGCGATCCGCCTGGTCAAAAAAGGACTGGCCTACGTGGACGACCAGTCGCCGGAGGAGATGAGCGCCAGCCGCGGCACGCTGCCGCGCGGCACAAAGTGGAGCCAGACCGAATCGGCTTTGAAGCCCGGCGTCGAGTCCCCGTACCGGGACCGGTCGGTGGAAGAAAATCTCGACCTGCTCGAGCGGATGAAGAACGGCGAGTTCCCCGAGGGCAGCCGCGTCCTGCGCGCCAAAGTTGACATGACCCACCCCAACATCGTCATGCGCGACCCGGTCATGTACCGCATCCTGCGCGTCCCCCACCACCGCACCGGCGACAAGTGGTGCATCTACCCGACGTACGATTGGTCGCACGGCCAGAACGACTCGATGGAGGGCATCACCCATTCGCTCTGCTCGCAGGAGTACATCATCCACCGTCCGCTCTACGAGTGGTTCCTCGAACAACTGGATGAATTCAGGTCGCGCCAGATCGAGTTCTCGCGCCTCAACCTGACCTACGCCATGATGTCCAAGCGCAAACTGCGCAAACTGGTCGAGGCGGGCATTGTGCACAGCTGGGACGACCCGCGTCTCACTACCCTGCGCGGCCTGCGCCGCCGCGGCGTCACCCCGGAGGCCATCCGGACTTTCATCGCCGCCATTGGCGAGACCAATAATGATAGCTGGGTGGATATGGGGCAATTCGAAGCCTGCATCCGCGACGATCTCAACAAGCGCTCCCCGCGCCGCATGGCCGTCCTGAGACCGCTCAAACTGGTGATTGACAACTATCCCGACGGCCAGGTCGAGGAGATGAACGCGGTCAACAACCCCGAAGACCCGACGGCTGGGACGCGCAAGGTGCCGTTTTCTAAAGTGCTTTACATCGAACAGGATGACTTCCGCGAGACGCCGCCGCCCAAGTATTTCAGGTTATACCCGGGGAACGAGGTGCGACTGCGCTATGCCTACCTGGTCAAATGCACCGGTCTCGTACGGGACCCGGGGACTGGCGCGGTGACCGAGGTGCATTGCACCTACGACCCGGCGACGCGCGGCGGCGACGCCCCCGATGGTCGCAAAGTTAAATCCACCATCCACTGGGTTTCGGCGCAGCACGCTGTGAAAGCCGAAGTGCGTCTCTATAACCGATTATTCACCGTCGAGAATCCAGATGTGGGCGAAGATGTCAAAAATATCATCAATCCCCACTCGCTCGAAACACTGGCGGATTGCTTCGTCGAACCCTCTCTCGACGAGGCCAAACCCGGCGAAAAATTCCAATTCGAGCGCAGCGGTTACTTCTGCGTGGACCCGGACTCTGCTCCTGGCAAACCGGTCTTCAACCGGACGGTGACGCTGAAGGATACCTGGGCGAAGATAGAAAGAAAGGCGGTAACGGAAATGTTATAATGCGCATGAAAAATAGAAAGGATCAGCAGATGGAACTGTACGATTTGCGCATCGAGGTCGAAGAGTTGGATGATGGCAGCAGTTACCGCTACATGGCGGTCAGCCCCGATCTGCCCGGCTTGATCGTGGTTGGGGATACTACAGAAGAAGTGCTGACACTGGCACCCCAGGTAGCGTCGTCTTTGATCGCGTCTATAAAGGCGGCCGGAGACGCGCTGCCGGATACGCTAAAACTGATTCCCTCACTGCCGTTTACATCACACCTGACCGTAACTGTGCCAGCATGAAATATGCCGAGTTGACCCGCAAGTTGAAACGATTGGGGTGTGATCGCACGCGATTTGGCGCTGGCAGCCATGAAATCTGGCGTAACAACGCTACCGGCAGGTAAGCGCCCATCCCTTACCATCGCTCGAAGGATATTGGACCAAAGTTACTCTCCCGCATATTACGGGAATTGGGCATAAGCCGTAACAAGTTCGACCAGGCGTGATCCTTTGCGGGCAAATCGTTGAAAAGCGCGTAACCTTACATAAAACATGACCATCCTTGGCTATATCGTCGCCACCTCAACAACCGTTTGCTTGAACAGGAAACGATCAGCCAGGATTGTTTTGTACCACTCCAAACCATTCAGGAGTTGGGACAGTCCACGATTGAAAATGGACAAAGGGCTTCGGCTTTGCGCTTTGCGGACCGCCGTGTGATGTCCCTATTGGGCGCTTTGGCCGGGCAAAGCTATATGATCAAGCCGCTTGGGAATCGCTCTTTGCGTCCCATTGTTGAACAACTCTCAGGCGCACCTTACTCCACAGCGCAAATGACATATGACCTGAGACGCTTGCGCTTGAAAAAACTGATTGAGCGCATTGGCAACTCCCATCGCTATCGTCTGACAGAGTTGGGCATCAAGGTTGTCACCTTTTTTACCAAACTATATCAGCGTCTATTTCGACCCGGCTTGGCGGCCTTACTTCCAGACCAAATCTATCCTTCAGACCTGGCTCAGGCGCTTAACAAAGTATCTGAAGTGATTCAATCCTGGGCCGAGCAATCTTCTTTGGCGCTCTTGAATACCTGAAAAATCTTGCTCTGTTTGTAAAGAATTTGATGCTTCAAGGATTTCAGTCACGGGGTCTCTTTAATCTTCCTCGCTATCGAACAAGTCAAACCCACTGATTTCTTCAGTGAAGGCCAGGTTTTCCAGTGCTTCTTCGATGAACTCGGCTTCCTCGTCGTCTTCTACCATTTCCAGCAGTAACTCCAGCCGGTCGCGCACTTCTTCGCCGCCGATCTTGGTCAGCTCCCAGATGATCTCGTGCTGCGTCTCGAGGTCCTCTTCGTCGGCCAGCATGTCGAGCAGCACCGGCCGGGCCGAGGCGAGGGCCAATTCCCCGGCGGCGTGAATGGCTTCCATACGGATGGCTTCGTTTTGGTTGCGTAGATTGGAAAGCACATGCTTTCCCCAGCCTTCGTCGCCTGAACGGCCCATGGCGAACAGGGCGCTTACCTTCCAATCGGCTTCCTTCTCGCCATACGCGGCTTCGATCAAGCCGGCGACTTCAGGCCGCGATGAACTGCCCAGCGCCTCCAGGGCGCGCCGCCGCACCAGTGACAACGAATGCTCCGCGCTCTGGTCGCTGGAGCGGAGGACTGTCAGCAGGTTGTCTTCCACTTTGCGCTGGAGGTGCGGCGAAATTTCTTCCACTTCGCCCAGGTAGACAAACATGCCCAGTGCAGTAGCGGCTGCCGCGCGGACGTTGAAGTCGCTGTCTTCGTTCAAGATTTCAAGAAATGTCGGCGCCAGCCTGGTATCCCCACAATCCCAGAGCAGATGCAAAGCCCGGACGCGCACTTGAGGATCGGCATCTTTAAGCAGAGCACGCGCAAAGTCATCGAAGCTAAGCAAAGTATTGTCTTCGACCAGCTCTTTCAAGTCTTCGAGCAGGGCATGTTGACGGGCAAGCGAGACCTGGGGCCAGGTCTCGAGCACGAGGTTCAGATTCCCAGGTTCGATGTCCGAGAATAGATACAGGAAACGCGGCGGGAAGGGCTGGGAGTCATCCAGCAGTGCATCGAGAACGGTTTGGAAAGCAACATTCTTGGTCATCTCGTCACCTTAGATCAAGGCAAGTTGATCGTCACGGGGTTGATAAAATCCAGGATGTAAAAATATCCGAGCAGCGACAGGAGAACGATAAAGCTGACGCCGTGGACAACGGCCTCAAACTTGGGTGGGAGGCGCCGCCGAAAGAAGAGCTCGGGCAGTGTAAAGAGGATACGTCCGCCATCCAGGGCTGGGATCGGCAACAGGTTCAGGATGCCAAGCGAGATGGTGAGCGAGATGACGGTGAACAGGGTGTAATTCGTCGGGCGCTGGTCCGCGTCTTGCGCGGAGGCCTCGCGGCTCTCGACATCCCGCGAGACGGATTGTTGAAAGAGATTCCAGATGCTGCGCGGCCCGGCCAGTTGAGCTTCCTGCGGCTGGATCGCGCCGGCGACGATTTGACCGGGCAGCGCCAGCAACTCGCGGACGGTCCCATAGGTGGCCTGGAAACTGAAGGGGAGGGTCTCGAACCAGTTGCCTGCCGGGCGGAGGGGCGTCCCCAGTAAAACCCCGATCGCGCCTTGTTTTGTTGTCCGGCTGCTCAAGGGGGTCAGGCGGATTTCGACTTGCTGGTCGCCCCTTTTGAGGCTGAGGTTGACCGGCAGATCGAGGTGAGCGCGGATGATTGCCTGCAGTTCGCTTACGCTCTCAATGTTCTCTCCGTTGGCAGCCAGGACGATATCCCCGGCCAGGATGCCGGCTTTCTCGGCCGGCGATCCTTGAGTAACCTCGGCGATAGCCACTGTATGGATTTTTGGGATGCCGATTTGATAGAACAGGAGGCTGTACGCCAGTACCGCCGTCAGCAGGTTCATGAAGGAACCGGCGAGCAGCACAGTCAACCGTTTCCAGGGGGCGGCGGCAGCCATTCCCCCGGCTATGGTCGGGTCGTCCTCGCCTTTGATGCGGTTGAATCCGCCCAGCGGGATCCAGTTGAGGGAGAATTTGGTTCCCTTCCAGGTAAATAGCGTCAGGATGCGGGGAGGAAAACCAATGCCAAATTCTTCGACTTCAATCCGCATCAGGCGCGCAACGATAAAATGACCTAACTCGTGGACGAGGATCATGCCGGCGAAGACCAGCACGAAGACCAATCCACCCAGGAAACTTACGCTCATAATTTACACCTCGCAAAGAATAATCATTCGCGCCAAAGGGCGCAGTCAGCGCTGATTATATCCTTTTTTTGCCAAAGGCCTACTCGGTGGATGTAAGGAATCGCACCGCACCGGCCCCCCAACTTGCGCGGGAAGCACTTTCTGGACCCCGGGCATGTTCGCCAATAAATCGGCCACACGCTCCGCCTCAGCCGCTTCCGTTATGACGTGCACATTTGGCCCGGCGTCTATCGTATAACAGACCGGCAGACCGGAAGCGCGCCATTCGCGCACCGCCTGCATGATGGTCAGCGTGGCGGGCTGCCAGTAGAAAAGCGGCGGGTTGGAAGTCATCATCACGGCGTGCATCAGGTTGGAATCCAACTCTGCAATTTCAGCCAAGGCCTCGAAATCGCGGTTCAGGATGGCGCGGCGGCAGAGGTCCAAGCGGCGCGGCGCATCCGCCACACGGGCGGTTTGCAGCGGACTGGTCGCGGCCAGGGCATGACCCTCGGTCGAGCCGGTCGGCTTATGCTCGGCGCTGACCAGCGCAATGCAATCGGCCAGCGGCCAGTGTTCAGGTGGGGCGATGGAAAAGGCAAACGAATCCGCGTCGCCCGTTCCGGCCTGCCACTCGACGAACCCGCCGGGGATGGAACGGCAGGCCGAGCCGGAGCCGCGCCGCGCCAGACGTGAGAGTTCCGCTTGGCTGAGTTCCAGTCCCGCTGCGGTGCAGGCCGCCAAAGCCAGCGCGGCGAAAGCCGAGGCCGAGGAGGCGATCCCCGCGCTGCTGGGAAAGTTGTTTTCGCTGACCACTTCGGCGCGGGATTTTATTCCCGCCATACGGCGGACTTCGTCCAGAAATGTGGAAACGCGGCTAAGGCCAACGCCAGTGATTGGTTTATTGTTGATGACAAGCGAATCTTGTTCTTGCGACTCATTACTCGTTACGCGTAACTCAGCCCACGTCACTCGCGTCCGCGTGAACAGGCCGCCCAGGTTCATCGAGATGGAACCATTCGACGGCAGGCGCAGGCGGTCGTCGCGGTTGCCCCAGTACTTGATGAAGGCTATGTTTGGGTGGGCGAGGGCAGTGGTTGAATGTGTGAGCATATTAGCATCCTCACAGCCAGTTTACCACGCTCTTTTGAAAAATATTCGTCTATGGCACCCAGTTCGATAACACGTTGACCACTACATCGGGCTGGGTTGAGTCATTGGTGATCAGGTGGACGGCGAAGTTATGCGCGCCACCCATACCTTCGTGCATCATAAAGACGCTGGATTCAATCGTGGTGCTTTCGCCAGGTTGGAGAACCATCGAACCGATGGTCAAATCGGGAGGTCAGCACCCCTCCAGTGTTTCAATATACGGTTGCTCTGCGAAGCGTAATACACCATCGCCCGTATTGGTGACGGTGATGGCGAAGGTCTTGGGTGTGTTGTATTTCACCTCGCCATAATCAATCACTCGCTGATCCACAGCCAGCGCAGGCTTCCCGCCGCCAAAACTGCCGCCTGAGAAAAGGAAGATCGCCGCGGCGATGAGCAGAATACCGCCGATAACCAACCCAATCAGTGGTACGGGAAGTTTCTTTTGTTTTTGCTTGCGTCGTTTGCTCATGAAGCTTCTCCTTTGGACAGGTGGATCGTAATGCGAGATTAATCTCGCACTACATTTAGACAAATGGATCGTAATGCGAGATTAATCTCGCACAACATTATATTCAAACTGGAACGAGTAGATGTAAGCAATCAAATCCCAGATTTGCTCTTCCGTAAAAATGGAACCCCACATCGGCATGCCTGTGCCCATGCCGCCGCGCAGGATCTTGCCCTGCAACAGCACAGGGCTGGCGCCGAGCATTCGGGCGGGATCCGTAAAGTTGACAGGAGTCCGCATCGTCATATCCGGCGCGCCGGTCATCGTTTGCGCGGACGATTCTCCCGCCGCGGCTAAATCATCGGCAAAGACGCCGTCGCCCGCGCCATTTTCGCCGTGGCAGGCGGCGCAATTTTGGGCATAGAGTTGCTGCCCGTTGGCGAGCGCTGCGGGTGTGGTATTGGATTGCCAGATGAAGGCGGTCAAGTCCCAGCGTTGGGATTTGGTGAGCGAGGTTGTGGTCAGTTCGGCAAAGCTTGATAAGGTGAATGGGTGCGATAGTAGTCGGTAGTTTGGTAAATTGGCAGCTTGGTTGCAAGTTGTTGGCCGCGCAACGCCGAGGGTTTTTGAGTTGGCGCAATCGGGGAGTCGTGCGGCGCGTCGAGGTTGAGGCCGAGGGTCACGTACAGGGGTGGGGAAGCCGGCTGAAGACGTTGCCCTGCGACCGAAGGGAGTGTCGAAGGGTCCGCACCCGAACCGCTGACTTCAATCGTGCCGCGCATCCGCCAGTGGTTGAGTCCGCACCAGCGCGTGCAATAGAACGTGTACGTCCCAGGCTGGTCAAACGTCAACGTCAGGTCGGTCACTTTGCCAGGCAAAACATCCACGCTTTGCATCTCCATCTGTCCGACGGCAAAACCATGTACCACATCCTCGGACGTCAGGCGGATGTGAAGCGGTTCGCCGACATTAGCTTGGATGACATCGGGACTCCAACCGCCCGCTTCGGCGACTTTGGCATGGATGAGCGGGGTGCGCGCCCAGATGAGAAGCGGCGTTCCGACCGCCCCGACAATTGCTACCGTTATAAGAAAGCGGGTGAGGAGTTCCGAGCGTTTCATAGCAACAACCAGAGCATGAGCAGGGTCGCGGCGAGCGCGTAGAGGATCACAGGGACGGCTGATATGCGCACTTCGCGCCCGGCTTTCTGCGCGGTGCGCGCCGACCAGATCAAGCCGCCGACCAGCGCCAGCGTTTGCGCGGGCGCGAGAGTGGAGGTGAGCATAGGTTGCCATGCGACGCTGGCCGTGCCGAAAAGATTCCAGCCGAGGCCGAGGGGATCAGAGAGCGTGGCGAGGATGTACGAGGCATTGGAAGCCGAAGTGGCCCAGTTGCGTGAGCGGGTCAATCGCAACTCGCGGAACTCTTCGCAACCGCCATCCAGTGATACGCCCGGCGCAACCGGGCGAAAAGGGGCAGAGAAGAAGCGCAGTGGGCGAAAACGCGGCGGACAAGCGGGGCAGGCAGGGAGGCAGCGGAAGCTGGTTTCGATTGAGCAGCTCAAAGCTGAGTACGATGTCAAGCCCTTACCTGCCGCTGGTGTAGGGAAAACCTGAGTGGGGAAGACCCAACCCCTACTTTTTTGAGAAATTACGACACACACATATTATATTAGTTATTAACTTGCTAGAATGCGATAATTGTACTATAATAATAGTTGTATAAATTTTGTAATCGCTGTGTCGTATGGAATAATCTTATGCCTCCTGAACCTGTATTGCCAGACACCTTGCCCGGTTGTCCCCACAAGCGCCGCCGGCGCCGACGCAACTTTCTCGAAGCGCTGCAACAAAGCCAGACTGCCGGCGCCATCCCGCTGGTGGACGTCGGCCAGCGGCTGCGCGATCTGCGTAACGAACGCGGCCTGTCCATCCGCGCCCTGGCCGAAAAGAGCCAGTTGAACGTCAACACGCTCAGCATGATCGAAAACGACAAGACCTCCCCCAGCGTGGCAACCCTGCAGCAACTGGCCTTCGCCCTGGAGACGCCCATCACTGCCTTCTTTGAAAACGGAACCCTGAAAAACAAGATCGCCTACCACAAAGCCAGCCAGCGCCCCAAGATGGCCTTTGCCCACGGGACGCTGGAAGACCTGGGGACCGGGATGATCAGCCGCGAGTCTGAGCCGTTCCTGGTGGTGCTCGAACCCCACGCCGAGAGCGGCCCCAACCCCATCGTCCACACCGGGCGCGAGTTCGTCTTCTGCCTGGAAGGCCAACTCGCTTATACCATCGAAGACCAGGTGTTTTTACTGGAGCCAGGCGACAGCCTGCTCTTCGAAGCCCACCTGCCGCACCGCTGGCAGAACGTGGGCGCAAACCCCAGCCGTTCGCTCTTGGTGCTGTGTCCATCCGACGAACACGACCGTCCGACCGAGCGGCATTTCACGCCGGAACCGGCCTACATCGTTGCAGAGTGAGGAGGTGAACTGCATAATCACTTTCGGCAACCTGTTCGGCAATACCTTCGACGCCCTGCTGAGCCGGTTGACAGGCAAACCGGCTGCCGGGAGCAGCGTTTGGAGTGAATTGGGTGTGATTTTGGGCGTTTTTTGGATGGTCCCTTCCAGATTACTCCTTCGGCAACTCAACCGGAAATGTTTCAGCCTGGTTGCAAGTTGAACCTTCAAACAAAATTCAAAACAAGGAGATTTATTCATGAAAATTGCTGCTATTACCGACGATGGGAATACCATCAGCCAACATTTTGGACGGGCAGCCTATTACCTCGTCGCCACTGTCGAAAACGGGCAGATCGTGAACCGTGAATTACGCGACAAGCTTGGGCATACCCATTTTGTCAACCAGCCCCACCCAGAGGAACAGCCCGGCCAGCCACATGGCATGGACGCCGCTTCGCACAACAAGCACCTGCAGATGGCCGAAGCGATTGCCGACTGCGAGGCTCTGCTGTGCCGCGGTATGGGGATGGGCGCCTACGAGAGCATGAAGGCGCGCGGCATCCGGCCGGTCGTCACCGACATCGCTTCGGTTGACGAGGCAGTGCTGGCTTACATTGATGGGAAAATCGTTGACCTGGTCGAACGGTTGCACTGAGTCGATTCGCTGTTGGAAGAGAAAGGAAGGTGAAAAATCATTGAGATAAGAATGAAACCATCCATTCGAACTTCCGGAAGTACTACGAGCTATCGAAAAGAAAGGAGAGCCTATGGCAGAGACCGCTGGATGCGCCCGCGTGACGGGCGCTGTAACGGGCAATACGCCCGCTTCGGCCGAACCTCATTCACCTATACTTACCGAACATAAGGAGATCCCTATGACCGCCCGCGTTGGGTAAAAAGTCCCAGATTTTACCGCCCCAGCCTATTACAAGGGCGGTTTTACCTCTGTCAAACTATCCGACTTCGCCAGCAAGTGGGTGCTGTTGTGCTTCTACCCCGGCGACTTCACCTTTGTCTGAGCGACGGAAGTGTCGGCGGTCGCCGACAAGTATCCGGTGCTGCAAAAGTTGGGCGTTGAGGTCATTTCGGTCAGCGTAGACAGTCACTTCGTACACAAGATGTGGAACGATCACGAGTTGAGCAAGATGGTTAAGGGCGGCGTTCCCTTCCACATGGCCTCCGACCAGGCCGGCAACGTGGGCCGCGCCTACGGCGTGTGGGATGAGACCCAGGGCATCGAATTACGCGGGCGTTTCATCATTGACCCCGACGGCGTGATCCAAGCCATGGAAGTGCTGACTCCGCCAGTGGGAAGACGCATTGCAGAGTCGGTGCGGCAGATCCAGGCCTTCCAGCACGTGCGCGCCACAGGTGGCAAAGAAGCCACACCTGCTGGTTGGGAACCTGGCAAACTGACCCTCAAGCCCGGCCCCGACCTGGTCGGAAAGGTTTGGGAAGTGTGGAAGCCGGAGATGGAATAGTCATCGGATCATTGGTGTGAGGGGTCAAAACGGCCCCTCACCTTTCCCAAGGAGAGAAATATGATCACAAGATTCATGCGCAATCGCTTTGGACAAGGCCGCGGCGGGGGGCAGGGCCGCGGTCAGGGCGCAGGCCAGGGTGGGGGCGGGCGCGGCGGCGGCAACAAACCCGGTTCTGGCCCCGCCGGCAACTGTGTTTGCCCCAAGTGCGGCCACAAAGAGCCGCATGTGGCTGGTCAGCGCTGCATTGACCGACTCTGTCCCAAGTGTGGGACGAAGATGATCCGAGAATAGAAAAGGAGAAAACAATATGGGCACCAAAGGTAAACAAATTGTTGAACTAGATGTGGCGGAACTCATCGCCGAACTCAATCGCGCCTACGCGGACGAGTGGCTGGCTGCTTATGCCTATAACTACATGGGCCAGGTGGTCACCGGTCGGCCAGCCGCCAAACAATTGGCCGCGTTGCTCTTGGACACATCGAAAGACGAGCTGGAGCACCAGCAGGAGTTGGCTGAGCGCATAGTCTCGCTGGGCGGAAAGCCAGTGGCCGATGTAAGCAAGCTGGTCGAAACCAGCAATGATGGCTACCCGACTCCCCCAGCCAATGAGAAGGATTTTGAGGCGATCGTCCGGAAGGTGATCGAGGCCGAGCGCGGCGCCATTGAGGTCTACAACCGCTTGTGCGCCAGGACCGAGGGGAAGGATCCGATTTCCCACTGCCTGGTCGTGCACATCCTCGGCGAGGAAGTGGAACACGAGGATGAATTCGAGAGCCTGTTGAGTTGAGCCATGAAGATTATCCTGACCACTACTTCCCCGAGCATTGATTCTAACCTCGACTCGCGTTTTGGGCGCGGGGTATATTTCCTCGTCGTGGATCCTGACACACTGGAATGGCAGGCGCATCCGAACCCGGGCGCGGGCGCTCAGGGCGGGGCTGGCACGCTAGCGGCGCAGTTTGTTGCGAACCAGCATGCTGAGGCTGTCATCAGCGGTGATTTCGGACCAAATGCCTATGGTGCGCTCCAGGCTGCCGGCGTCGCCATGTATCTATTTGGAGCAAGCACCACCGTGCGTGAGGCCATCGAACGCTTCAAGGCAGGACAACTCGAACGCGTCGGGGCGCCGACCGGCCAGGGACACCCCCCGCGAGTGTAATGGATGAAAATCACCATTGCCAGCGGCAAGGGCGGCACCGGCAAGACGACGATTGCCACCAGCCTGGCTCTCAGCCTGGCGGCGGAGCTGACCCCTCCGCCGCTTTTTCTGGATTGTGACGTCGAAGCGCCCAACGCCCACCTGTTCCTTAAGCCGACCTTCGAGCAGCGCCAGGATGTTGGGATTCTGATTCCGCGCGTGGATGAAGCAAAGTGCACGCACTGCGGCAAGTGTGCCGAAGTCTGCCAGTACCACGCCATCGCTGTGTTGGGCACAAAGACGCTGGTTTTCCCGCAACTGTGTCACGGTTGTGGCAGTTGCACGGCGCTGTGCCCGGAACATGCGATCACCGAAATACCGGACGTGATGGGCGTGGTAGAGCGCGGCGTCACGCCCGAAGGCATCTCCTTCGCCCGCGGCGTGCTGGACGTGGGCGAACCGATGGCCGTGCCGGTCATCCGCCAGCTCAAGAAATGGGCTGTCCCCCAGCCTGGGCAGGTGGTCGTCCGCGACGCCCCGCCCGGCACGTCGTGCCCGGTCGTCAAAGTGATGCGCGGCGCGGACTACGTCGTGTTGGTCACTGAGCCAACGCCTTTCGGATTGCACGATTTGCGGTTGGCAGTCCAGGTCGCGCGCGAGCTGAACATCCCTGTCGGCGTCATTATCAATCGCGATGGTTCAGGGGACGCCGGCGTGGACGAGTTCTGCGCGGCGGTGGGCCTGCCGGTGCTGCTACGCAACCCCTTCGAGCGCGCCATCGCCGAGGGGGTTGCCCAGGGTAAAAACCTGGTGGAGATTCAC
This sequence comes from Anaerolineales bacterium, assembly GCA_030018695.1. Taxonomy (GTDB): domain Bacteria; phylum Chloroflexota; class Anaerolineae; order Anaerolineales; family Villigracilaceae; genus CG2-30-58-95. The sequence continues at coordinate 31,388 of JASEHI010000014.1, read as the reverse complement.
CCCGAATACACCGCCCATTTCCGCCAGATATTCAACCAAATCACTACCGCACTATCATGAACCTGCAATACAATTCCGCATCTTGCTTTGCCTGTGGCCTCGAGAATCCCTCCGGTTTGCGCCTGCGCTTTTATGACAACGGCCGCGACCAGGTGTTTGCCCATTTCACGCTCGACCCGCAGCACGCCGGGTATCCCGGCATCGCTCACGGCGGCATCGTGGCCGCCATTCTCGACGAAGTGGGCGGGCGGACGGTGATGATCGGCGATCCCAACCGCTTTTTCGTCACCGCGCACATGGATTTGCGCTACCGCCATCCCGTGCCGGTAAACGTGCCGCTGGACGCGACGGGTTCGCTGCTCAAACGCCGCGGCCGCCGCACCACAGCCCATGCCGAAATCTTCACCGACGTTATGGGCATCCTGGCCGAGGCCGACATTCTGTTTACCGACATCCCATCAGGATGGCTGGACAGTGAGCAGGCGCTTCAAAATATTGGCTGGCGGCTGTATGATTGATTTCTCCACCACAGAGACGGAAGTGAAGGCGATCAGCACTGCTTTCTCGATATAAAGGAATGTGAATTGGCAGAGGAGATGAGATGAAAGGGTATGTCCAGGTGTATACAGGGGATGGTAAAGGTAAGACGACAGCGGCTCTGGGTTTGGCGCTCCGTGCCTCCGGCGCCGGTCTCAAGGTGTATATCGCTCAATTTGTCAAAGGGATGGAGTATAGTGAATTGAAGGCCCTGAGAAATCTTTCCGATTCTATTGTGGTAAAACAGTATGGTCGTGGCTGCTTTATCTACAAAACACCCAAAGAAGAGGATAAAAGGTGTGCCCGGGAGGGGCTCAAAGATGTCTGGAATGTTATGTTAAGCGGTCAATATCACCTGATCATCCTTGACGAGGCCAATATTGCCACCCACTTTAAGCTATTTTCCGTAGAGGATCTTCTGGATCTGATCCATGGTAAACCGGAAAACGTTGAAATAGTCATTACCGGTAGGAGGGCCGATCCACGGATTATCGAAGAAGCCGACCTGGTGACGGAGATGAAGGAGATCAAACATTACTATCAGAAGGGTGTGCAGGCAAGAGAAGGGATTGAGAGGTAAAGAAGGTCACAAGCACCCCGAAGTGGAGATATTTGACCATGAAGCAGCTCGTAATTCTCAGCGGAAAAGGCGGTACTGGCAAGACCAGCGTAGCGGCGGCTTTCGCACACCTGGCCTGTGAGGGGCCGTCTCCCCTGCGGGCGGTGCTGGCCGACGCCGACGTGGACGCCGCCAACCTGGAATTGGTGCTGCACCCCCAAAGACTGGAAACCCACGACTTCACCGGCGGCTCGGTGGCGGTGATTGACCCCGAGCGCTGCCAGGGCTGTGAAGTCTGCGAACAGGTGTGCCACTTCGACGCCATCTTGCCCCCCTCTCCCCAAAGTGGCAGCGCGGCTGGGGGTGAGGGCTATGCCGTTGACCCCATCGCCTGCGATGGTTGCGCCGCCTGCGTGTACCAATGCCCTGAACAGGCCATTCGCATGGAGCCGCAGATAGCCGGCTGTTGGTACCACTCTGAGAGCCGTTTTGGAATGTTGTTTCATGCGAATCTTTACCCGGCGCAGGAAAACTCCGGAAAGCTGGTGACGCTCGTCAAGCAAAATGCCCGCCTGTGCGCCCTGGATGGCGATTATCCGATCATCATCGTGGACGGCCCGCCCGGCATCGGCTGCCCGGTGATCTCCGCCGCCGCGGGCGCCAGCCTGGCTTTGATCGTCGCCGAGCCTACCGTTGCTGGAATTCACGATCTTGAACGCGTTTTGCAAACGACAATCCACTTCCGCATCCCCGCGCTGGTCGTCATCAACAAAGCCGATATTTATCCGCAGGGTGTCGTGGAAATTGAAGCTGTCTGTGCTGAACTGGACGTCGAGCTGATTGGACAGATTCCCTTTGACCCAACTGTCACCGAAGCAATGCTGAACGGCGAACCGGTCACCGCCTATCGGGCCGAGTCGCCTTCCAGCCAGGCGCTGATTGCCATCTGGCAAATTGTTTCCGCCTGGTTGGTTTCACCAGGAGAACCCCATGCCTGATCCTGAAATCTTGCGCCAGGCCATTCTAGAACGCCTTACAAGAGTGATCGACCCTGAAACCGGCGTGGATGTGGTGCGCATGCGCCTGATCGAAGACCTGACCGTGGACGAGCATGGGCATGTCACCTACAAGTTCCGTCCCTCCTCGCCGTTCTGCCCGATCGCCGTCCCGCTCTCGCTGGACATCCAGCACGCGGTAGCTGAAGTGGAGGGCGTAACCGGGCAAAATGTCGAGGTGGTTGATTTTGCCCTGGCTGAGGAATTAACCAAATGGCTCAGACAGGCTTTTGAAAAGCGATGAAAGCAGACTTTAGAGATGCGTTTTTTACTCCATAGTATCGGGAGCGGACCGTGCGAAACAAGAAAGCCTTGATGCTGTTGTGCCTGGGAGGGCTGATCTTGTTCAGTATCCTGCCTGCTCGAATGGCCTGGGCTGCCGAGCCGGTGGTATGCGCCGTGATCTTCTACTCGCCCACCTGCGGCCACTGTCACAAGGTGCTGACGGAAGACCTGCCGCCCCTCATCGAGCAGTATGGGGATCAACTGCAGATCATTGCCATCAACGTCACCCTGGAACAAGGCCAGGCGCTGTTCCAGGCCGCGCTGCAAAAGTTTGGCCTGGAGCGCGGTGGTGTGCCAACGCTGGTGGTTGGGGATCACGTCCTGGTTGGATCTGTTGACATCCCTGAGCAGTTCCCTGGCCTGATCAAGCAGTACCTGGTTCAGGGGGGCGTAGATTGGCCCGACATCCCTGGCCTGGCCGAGGCGATCGGCGCCGCGCAGGTCACGCCGACCCCCTCGGCTGTCCCACCCACTCTGACCGCCGCCCCATCGGTCGAGCCTGCCGCCAGCGTCACGGCTGCGCCGCTGCCTACAATTGCAAGTGCGTCAGTTCCCTCGAATAGCAGCCCCGGCCTGGTCGTGATCGGCGACGAGCCGGCCAGCCTGGCTGATCGGCTGGCGCACGACCCGGCTGGCAACGCCCTGGCAATTGTCGTGCTGCTGGGGATGATCGTCACGGTGGGGCGTTCGGCGATCGTGTTTCCGCGCCTGATTTCCACGCCCCTGTCGGCCTGGCGGGAATGGGCCATCCCTGTCCTGGCGTTGATCGGCTTCGGCGTGGCGGCATACCTGGCCTACGTGGAGACAGCCCATGTATCGGCAGTGTGCGGCCCGGTGGGTGACTGCAATACCGTCCAGCAGAGCGCATACGCCCGGCTGTTCGGCGTCTTGCCGATTGGCGTGTTGGGCGTGCTGGGACACATTGCCATCCTGGCGGCCTGGCTGGTGTGGCGCTTCGGGCGCGGCCGTCTGACCGACCTGGCCGCGCTGGCCCTGCTGGGAATGACCGCTTTTGGCACGCTGTTCTCGATTTACCTGACCTTTCTGGAACCGTTCGTCATCGGCGCGACCTGCGCCTGGTGTTTGAGTTCTGCCATTATCATGACCCTCCTGCTTTGGCTGGCGCTCCCGTCCGGCCGGCAGGCTATCATCAATCTATATCAAGGAGACTCTCATGCTTGACAAAGACAAGGTACTCGAAGCGCTTTCGCGAGTCAATGATCCCGAACTGCACCGCAGCCTGACCGACTTGAAGATGGTGCGTGACGTGCAGGTACGCGGCGGCAAGGTAGAAGTCACCATTGCCTTGACGGTACCCAACTGCCCGCTCAAAGATCAGATCGAATCCGACGTACGCGTCGCTATCGCCGCTTTGCCGGGTGTCGAACAGGTATTCGTTCACCTGACCGCCATGACCGATGAGGAACGTAAGACGCTTTTCGGCGAGCCAAAAGAGGGAGCCGCAGCCCAATACAACCACGTCAACCGCGTGGTGGCGGTGATGAGCGGCAAAGGCGGCGTTGGGAAATCCCTGGTCACCAGCCTGCTGGCAACCGCGCTGGCTCGTGAGGGCTACCAGGTGGGCGTGCTGGACGCCGACATCACCGGTCCCAGTATTCCCATGTTATTTGGGTTGCAAGGGCCGGTAGAATCCGGCCCAGTTGGCATACGGCCATTACAGAGCCGGACCGGGATTAAGGTCATTTCTATGAATTTCTTGCTGGAGAGCGAGGATCAACCGGTCATCTGGCGGGGGCCGCTGATCGGCAGAGCGATCACCCAACTCTGGGGCGATGTGATGTGGGGTGACCTGGATTACCTGCTGGTTGATTTGCCACCCGGCACCTCGGATGCCTCTCTGACGACTATGCAATCGCTGCCTGTCAAAGGGATTGTGATGGTCACCACCCCGCAGGGTCTGGCGGCCTTGATCGTGCGAAAAGCGGTGCACATGGCGCAGACCGTTGGCGTGCCTATTGTTGGCGTAGTAGAAAACATGGCTTATTTCGTCTGCCCGGATACCGGGAAGCAGCATCTCATCTTTGGCCCCAGCCACGTCTCCGAGGTCATGCTGACCGCCGGCGCGCCGCTGCTGGCGCAACTGCCGATTGACCCGCACGTAGCCGCCCTGCGCGACGCCGGACGGGTTGAAACGGTGACACTGGTAGAAAACCCGGCGCTGCTGAAAGCCTTTATCCAGGCGGCGCCTGTGACGGAGCGCCGTCCTGCCGGAAAGATAGCAAAAGATGAACTACGTCTTCGGTCCCGTCCCTTCCCGCCGGCTGGGTCAATCCCTGGGGATTGACACCATTCCACTCAAGACCTGCAACTGGAACTGCGTCTACTGCCAGCTGGGGCGCACCCGGCCGCTGACGAATGAGCGAAGGGAGTATGTACCATGTAGGGACATTCTCATTGAACTGGAACAGGCCTTGCGCATCCATCACGCCGGCGAGATTGATTGGGTGACTTTTGTGGGGTCGGGCGAACCGACACTGCACAATGGACTTGGGTGGCTGATCCGTCAGGTCAAACGGCTAACCGAATTACCGGTGGCCGTCATCACCAACGGGGCGCTGCTGTACCAGCCTGAAGTGCGCACAGAGTTGTCCGCTGCGGACGCTGTGCTGCCTTCACTGGATGCCGGGACCCCTGACCTGTACCGCAAGATCAACCGCCCCTGGCCGAAGCTGACTTTTCAACGGCTGGTGGATGGACTGGGTGTTTTTCGCCGGGAATTTACCGGCAAGCTATGGGTGGAGGTGATGTTGATCAAGGACGTCAACGACACCGAGACCGCTTTGAAGGAACTCTCGTCGGTCGTGGATCGCATCCGGCCCGACCAAGTACACCTGTCCCTGCCGACCCGGCCGCCAGCCGAGAGTTGGGTGCAGCCCGCGCAGGAAGAGGGGTTGCAGCGGGCGCGGGCTATCCTGGGTCAGCTTGCCAGGGTTTTGGTTCCTCCCCAAGCGAAGAGCGAGTTCATCGAAACCGAGGACCTGGAAGCAACCTTGCTGAGCATCATCACCCGCCACCCCATGCCGGAAGCAGACTTGATGGCCGGTCTGCCTGCCTGGCAGCCGGAACAGGTCAAAGCAGCGCTGACCAGGCTTGAGGTCCGGGGGCGAGCGCAAAGGGTGAAACGGTTTGGGACCTGGTTCTGGAGCGTGGCAAAGGCGTTCTATGCGAAGGATGGACTGCCGGTGAGCCATTGATAACTCTCTGGTCTGATTCCATTCGGAGGTCATCGTGAGCAAACATTCTTTTGTCCATATCTATGCAGGAGTCCCGGTCGAACAACGCGAGAGGCGGAGGGCGTTTCGAGCCAGTCATTCTGCCAAGACCTTGCTTACTGATATGCTGATATCCCTTTCGGTCATCAGTGCGCTGCTATCCGGGTGCATCGTGCCAATTTCTCCTTCTTCCTCGTTGACATCCCCGCCTGCTGCCCCCACCTCTACTGCAAGCCCGTCGCCAATTCCCACGGCCTCCTCGATCACGACACTACCTCCTATCGCCTCCCCCATCCCTGCGGAGGATACGCTGCCGACCATCGCTTCTCCGGTTGCTCCGCTCACGATTACCATCCTGTACAATAATGTTCCCTTTGATACGCGCCTGACAACCGACTGGGGTTTTTCTGCGCTGGTGGAGTATCGCGGCCAGATTTTGCTGTTCGACACTGGCAAAGATGGACGGATCCTGTTGAGAAATATGCAGTTGCTCTCGATTGATCCCACCCGCATTCAATATGTCGTTCTCTCCCATGCCCACGGCGATCACACAGGAGGGCTTGGAGCTCTGCTGGAGGTTGATCCACAGACATCTGTTTACCTGCTCCCCTCATTTGGGGATTCCTACATACGTCAGGTCCAACAGGTCACAGGGGTGATTGAAGTAACACCCGGCCAACCAATCACAGAACACATTCTCACCACCGGCGAGATCAGCGGGGCTATCCCTGAACAGGCACTGGTGATCCGCACGCCGGATGGACTGGTAATCGTCACCGGATGCGCCCATCCAGGGATCGTCCGGATCATTGAAAGAGCCGTAGAGTTGACTGGAGTGCCTGTCTACATGGTGCTGGGCGGTTTCCATCTTGGTGATAAAAGCGAGGCTGAGATTGCTACCATTATCGGCGATTTCAGGCGGCTTGGTGTGCAAAAAGTCGCCCCCTCGCACTGCACGGGCGAGCGCGCCATTGCCATGTTCGCGACCGAGTATGGTGAGGATTTTCTGCGCACCGGTGTAGGAAGCGTAATCAACGTGAAGGAATGATTGACTATCATGTGGAACGGTATGGAAAGCGCTTCTGGAGTGAAGCGAATGCGCACCTCCAACAAAAGTGGAAACAAGCCATTCGACAGTTAGTCTTTATTCTGGCAGGCATAGGGTATTTACCATCGGTGCTCCCCGCGCTGCTGAAAGCGTTCGATGAAGCCGCGCCGGTGGGGCGGCTTTAGCTTTCTGGTACGGTTGCGGTACCAGGGGGTACGACGAAAACCAATCTGTCCCTTGCGGCATCATTTCGTGACGAATGTCACTTGTCGCTGGCTGTGAAATGGTGTATATTGATAATAAGTATTATTATCAATAAGTGCACCATGAGTCGAGAAGCACAATTCCTCACCGCCATTCGCTCCAACGGCTTGCGGATGACCCGCCAGCGGAAGTTGATCCTGGAAGTGCTCGAAGCCAGCCAGGAGCACCTGGACGCCGAAGACATCCATGATCGGGTCAAAGCACACGATCCGCGCATCGGCCTGGCCACGGTCTACCGCACGCTGGCTTTGCTGAAAGCGATGGGGCTGGTGAAGGAACACGGCCTGGGCGAAGAACATGGCCATTTCGAGGCGGTACAAGAGGTGCCCCATTATCACTTCACCTGTATCGGGTGCCGACAGGTGATCGAATTCGAAGCTCCTGCCGTAACGGAAGCCGTGCAATCTCTGATTGATCGGGAAGGTGCACAGGTCATGGATGTACACCTGTCCCTCACTGGCTACTGTTCCAACTGTCGTAAAGAAAGGGCTACCAATCATGAGGCTAAGGTCGAAGTGTAAAAACTTGGAAGAACTCGGCCAATCGCAGCCGGGCCAAACTCCCTTGAGCAGTCTAAAGCCAGGGGAACGGGGCGTGGTGGTTGGCCCTTCGGGTGGTCGCGGGTTGATGTGCCGGATGGTCTCGCTGGGATTCACGTCTGGCGTCGAGGTGACGGTCGTGCAGAATTTTGGCCGCGGCCCGATGATCGTTACCGTAAGGGATACTCAGATTGCCCTGGGGCGCGGCGAAGCGCTCAAGGTGCTGGTGGAGGCGCTATGAGCAAAGAGAAAGTCACCTGTACCATTGCCCTGGCCGGGCAGCCCAACGTGGGCAAGTCCACCGTCTTCAACATGCTCACCGGACTGAACCAGCACGTGGGCAACTGGCCGGGCAAAACGGTGGAGCAGAAAACCGGCCTGTACATGCATGATGGACAGGTGATTCGCCTAGTGGACTTGCCGGGCACCTACAGCCTGACGGCCAACTCCGAAGAGGAGCGCATCGCGCGAGATTTTTTGCTCCGCGAGCGGCCAGACGTGGTAGTGGTCATCGTCAACGCCGCCGCTCTGGAACGCAACCTGTACCTGGTCGCCGAACTGTTGAGCATGCCGGTGCGGGTGGTGGTGGGGGTGAACATGATGGACGTCGCCGGGCAAGCGGGGATTCATGTGGAGACGCACGTGCTGCAAGCGGCGCTGGGGGTGCCGGTCGTGCCGCTGGTGGCCTCTCGCAAACAGGGCGTCAGTGAGCTGATCGACGCCGCGCTACGCCTGGTGAAGAATCCCGATGATTTTGCGCCCAATCGCCCGGGAATCCACGCCGAGCACCGTCCGGTGCTGGCAGAGATTTGCTCCCTGCTCAGCGGGAAAATCCCGCTCTATCCGGAAGACTGGACTGCCATCAAGCTGCTCGAAGGAGATGTGGAAATTACCGAAATGGTTCGTGGATCCGCGCCGGAGGACTGGGAGCGCATTCACGCGCTGCTGAAGCAGCACGAAGACGCCTACCTGGATGTCGCCGGAGGACGTTACGAGTGGATCGGACGCATGGTGCGGGCCGCCATTATAAAGCCTAAGCCCGGCGCGATCAGCCTCACCGATCGCCTGGACAAGATCGCCACCCACCCATTCTGGGGGCTGGTGCTGCTGTTGGGCATTTTTGGACTGGTTTTTTGGCTCACGTATACAGCGGCCATGCCGGTGGTGAGCTGGCTCGACACGAAGGTCATCTCCTCCATTGCGGAAAGCGTACGCCAGGTTCTCGCTCCTGCTCCGGCGTGGCTGACCAGCCTGCTGGTGGATGGCCTGATTGGTGGCGCAGGCACTGTGTTGACGTTCGTGCCCATCCTGGTCGTCTTCTTTGCCGTATTGGGCTTACTGGAAGACGTCGGCTACCTGGCGCGGTCGGCGTATGTGATGGATCGCTTCATGCACTGGATGGGACTGCACGGCCGTTCTTTTTTGCCGCTGTGCATCGGATTTGGCTGCAATGTACCGGCCGTCATGGGGGCGCGCATTGTCGAGGAGCGCCGCGCCCGCCTGTTGACCATCCTGCTCGCGCCGCTGGTGCCGTGCAGCGCACGCATAGCGGTGATCGCCTTCCTGGCCCCGGCCTTTTTCGGCAAGAACGCGGCGCTCGTCACCTGGGGGCTGGTGGTTGGCAATCTCGTCCTGCTGCTCTTGGTTGGCATGGCGATCAACCGGGGTGTGTTCAGGGGGGCGCGTTCAGCCTTTATCATGGAAATGCCGCTCTACCACCTTCCGAACGCCCGTACCATCGGCCTGTACGTCTGGTACAAGACTGGGGCTTTTATCAAGAAGGCCGGTGGCATCATTTTGCTGGCCTCGGCCATTGTCTGGCTGCTCGCTTACCTGCCGGGCGGCGAGATCGAAGGAAGTCTGCTTGCCAGGTTTGGGCGCTGGCTGGAACCCGCCGGGCGTTGGCTGGGATTGGGGGATTGGAGGTTGATGGTCGCATTGCTGTCCAGTTTTGTCGCCAAGGAAAATACGATTGCGACGCTGGGCGTCTTGTATGGGAGTGAGGCAAACCTGGGGCTGGCCGAACAGGTTGCCAGAACCCTGACCCCGGCGGCGGCGCTGGCATTCCTGGTGGTGCAGATGACCTTCATCCCCTGCGCGGCGACGGTGGCAGTAATTAAACAAGAAACCGCTTCGTGGAAATGGACTGCTTTCAGCGTGGGCTTGCTGTTGGTCATCTCGTTCGGCGCGGCGGTCATCGTTTACCAATTGGCCCGGGTGCTGGGCTGGGGAGTGTGATTTGTCGCAACGGTCTATTTTTGAAATCCAGGCAGATCTTTGCCGGTGTATGTCCAGCGCCATACGGATCGAAATCGTCCACGTTTTGCGGGATGGACCTCAACGGGTGAACGAGATCGCGCGCATCACCGGTCTTCCGCAGACGACGATCTCCCGGCACCTCGGCGTGCTGCGCAACGGAGGCGTTGTCATCGCTCAGCGCCACGCGCAGGAGGTCGTTTATCAGATCGCCAATCCAAAGATCGTCAACATCTGCGACCTGATGCGAGAGGTACTGGTGGAAGAAGCATCTCGTCGCTCCAAACTTGTGGAAGGATTTCAAGATGAACATCCTGGATGATTTGCTGGACAGCCTGGACATGGATGCGCCGGTTCGTACCGTGCTGGTTGGCGTGCACTGGACGGCAGTGTACAGCCGCTTCTGCGGTCTGGCCTCCACTTTCACCGGCGACAAGCCCCATGGCCACGCACCGGCGCGCGACGTGGGTCGTTTGCACGAGAAGAGCGCCCGCGAACTGGCCGAATACGCCCGCTCCGACAACCTGCTGGAAGCCAGCATCGGCGTAGCAGCGATCAACTCACTGCTCGCCGTGGACGAAAGTGGCGCAGTCGAGGTCAACGCCGTGGAGATGCTGATCGAACACGGGCGCGGCCGCAACGTGGCACTGGTGGGGCATTTCCCATTCATCCCCAAACTGCGCCCGGCGGCAGGACAGTTGTGGGTGCTCGAACAGCGCCCGGTAGAAGGCGAATACCCTACCGAAGCCGCCGCCGAGTTGATCCCCCAGGCCGACGTGGTCGCCATCACCGGCAGTGCGTTGATCAACCACACGCTGGACGGCCTGCTGGCCCTGTGCCGCCCACAGGCGTTGGTCATGATCCTGGGGCCGAGCACCCCCCTCTCGCCGGTGCTATTTGCTCACCGGGCAACCATACTCTCCGGCACACGCATCGTGGACGAAACAGCGGCGCTGCGTACCATTGGGCAGGGGGCCTCTTTCCAGCAGGTGGAAGGCGTCCGCCTGCTCTCCATCCAGAAAGCCAAGAAAACCACATGGAATTTGTCATGAAGCCGATCGGCGTGATCCATTCGCCATTCACTGAGAAAGACCAGACTCCCATCCAGGCCTCGCGTTCGCAGGCCATTGGCCGGGTCGAGGTCTATCCTGAATTCGCCGCCGGACTCCAGGATATCGAGGGCTTCTCGCACATTATCCTGTTGTACGTCTTTCACTGCTCATCGGGATATTCTTTGCGCGTTCAACCATTTCTCGATGACCAGTTACGCGGCCTGTTCGCCACGCGCTATCCCTGTCGTCCAAACCCGATTGGACTTTCCGTCGTCAGGCTGTTAAGCCGGCAGGAAAATACCCTAACCGTCGAAGGCGTGGACGTGCTCGACGGCACACCCCTGCTCGACATCAAGCCCTACGTGCCGGATTTCGACGTCCGCAGCGAGGTGCAAACCGGCTGGTACGCGCGGTGCAGCCGGGCAGGGCATTGACCAGCGGTGCTCCCCGCGCAGTTGAAAGCGCTTGAAGCAGCCGCACCGGTAGATCGTCTGGCCTGATCTGGTGGTATCCAAAAGCAGTATGTGGCACGATCACTAAAGCCTGTTTCGTCTCATTGACCAGCACTTTCGCTGGTATCCTTTCATGGAGCCACGCGATGTGTACAAGCTTCTGTACTAGGGGGCGATGGGGCCAGAGAATCTCATCGCGAGCGAGGCTGCTTTCAGGGAAAGGTTACTGGCGGAATTTGCCCCCCTGGAAGCCCCCAGGGAGAACGGCTCTATGAACCCGTCCGGCCGTTCATCACTCCCCGGCCTACCGATGGTGCTACCTGCCATCTTACCGGTTGATTTCGAAGACAGCTTTGAGCACGCTGCCGCCGAATTGCTTGACACACGGCCCTAAGCGCGATATACTCACTGAGTGAGTATATCGCGAAGCTCCCCTTCTGCCAGCGCCTTATCCCCCGAATTTGCCCTGCTGGGTTTCCTGGCGCAGCGCCCGGCCCACGGATACGACCTGTACCAGCGATTAACCGCCGAGCTGGGCCAGGTCTGGCACATCAGCCTGAGCCAGGTGTATAACATCCTCAAGCGGTTGGAAGACCAGGGGGTGATTCTTGGCGAAACTGCAGCGCAAGAAAAATTACCGGCGCGCCGTCTGTTCCATCTGACCGAGGCCGGGCAGCAACGTCTCGAAACCTGGCTGCGCGCTCCAACCGGCTGCAGCGTGCGGGCGATCCGCGTGGAGTTCACCACACGCCTGTATTTTGCCCTGGCGCGTGAGCACAGCCTGGCGCGCAGCCTGATCGACGCGCAGGCAGATGCCATCCGCGCCGGCCTGGCTCGACTGGAAACCAGCCTGGACGAATTACCCACCGGGCAGCGCTTCAACCGCCTGGGTCTGGCGCTGCGCATTGGGCAGTTGACCTCAATCCTGGATTGGCTGGGAGCCTGCCGGCCTGATCTGGGGTTATCCGAATGAAAGGAAAATAATCCATGAAAAACCGCATCTTCTCTCCTGTTTTCTTTCTGCTTGTTGCCAGCCTGCTTCTTACCGCATGCGGCCCGGCGGCGACCCCCGCCCCAACCACGCCGCCCACTGCGGCCTCTCCCGAAACGCCCACGCTGGCTCCATCGCCCACCGCCCCCCAGGCAGTCACCGTCACCGATGCCCTGGGGCGGCAGGTCACTTTACCGTCTCCGCCGCAGCGCATCGTCATCACCGGCAAAGCACTGATCATGATCGCCGACGCCGCCTATACCTTCCCCGAAGCGCCGCAGCGTATTGTGGCGCTGGGCAGCGCCAGCCAGGGGACGAGTAATTTCATCGCCCTGATTGACCCCGATTACGCCGAAAAGGCAACCATCCAGCAGGACGCCGGCGCCGAACAAATCGCCGCGCTCCATCCTGACCTGGTGATCCTCAAGAGTTACCTGGCCGAAACGGTCGGCGCTCCCATTGAAGTCTTGGGGATTCCGGTCATTTATGTGGATTTCGAAACTCCCGAGCAGTACACCCGCGACCTGGAAACCCTGGGGCAGGTCTTTCAAAACGAGGCTCGCGCCCAGGAGGTGGCCGCCTTCTATCAATCCAGGGCGGCGCAAATCCAGGCGGCCGTCAGTGACGTGGCTGTCAAACCCAAAGTGCTGATGCTGTACTACACCGACCGCGACGGCAATGTGGCGTTCAACGTGCCGCCGCTGAGCTGGATGCAGACGCGCCTGGTGGAAATGGCCGGCGGCGTCCCGGTTTGGGTAAACGCCAATCCCGGCAAAGGCTGGACACAGGTGACTTTGGAGCAGATCGCTGCCTGGGATGCCGATGACATCTTCGTCATCTCATACGTCAAGAACTCCTCGGAGATCGTCGCGGCGTTGAAAAACGACCCTCAGTGGCAGGCCTTGCGCGCCGTGCAAGCGGGACGCCTGTACGCCTTCCCCGGCGACCTGTACAGTTGGGACCAGCCCGACACGCGCTGGATCCTGGGCCTGACCTGGCTGGCCGCCCGCCTCCACCCCGAGCGCTTCCCGCAAATGGATATCGTAGCCGAGGCGCAGCAGTTTTACCAGGCGCTTTACGGCCTCGACCAGGCTTTCTTCGACCAGAATATACGCCCCACGTTCAGGGGAGACCTGCCCTGAGCCAGAAGACAGTTGCCGCCGGATTACAACCAGCTGCGACACGGGATCACTTCCGCCAGCGCCTTTTACTTGGATTGGGACTGGGGCTGCTGGTGGTGTTCCTGCTCTCCCTCTTGATCGGGCGCTATCCGGCCCCTGGGCTGATTGCCTGGGAGCGGCTGACTGGCGACGAGCTGGCCCAACGCCTGGTGCTCAACCTGCGCCTGCCGCGCCTGTTGACCGCCCTGCTCCTGGAGATGTCGCTCTCGGCGGCGGGAACGGTCTTTCAATTGCTGTTCAATAACCCGCTGGTCGAGCCGGGCTTTCTGGGCGTTTCGCAGGGAGCGGCTTTGGGGGCAGCGTTTTGTATCGTGTTCCTGGGCGGGTCGGCGTGGGCAGTGCAGGGACTGGCGGCAATCTCTGCCTTCGCCGGGTTGGGCTTTTCCTACCTGCTGGCGCGCCGCATCCGCTACGGGGGCTGGGTGCTGCGCCTGGTATTGGCCGGGATCGCCGTCTCGGCGCTGTTTTCCGCCGGTCTGGGACTGTTGAAGTATATGGCCGATCCGCTGCGCCAACTGCCGGAGATTACCTTCTGGTTGCTGGGCGGGCTGGCGAGCGTCACCTGGCCAAAAATCCTCACCACCCTTCCTGCTATCCTGACCGGTTTGCTGGTCATGTTCCTGTACCGCTGGCGGCTGAACCTGCTGGGCTTGACCGAGGAAACCGTCTTTTCCTTGGGGGCTGCGCCTGGGCGCGAGCGGCTGCTGCTAATCGTCGCCGCGGTTCTGCCCACCGCCGCGCTCATCTCGCTGGCCGGCATGGTCGGCTGGGTGGGGCTGATCGTGCCCCACATCGCCCGCCGCCTGTTTGGCGCCGACGCCCGTTTCGCGCTTCCGGCCGCGATGCTGCTCGGCGGGGTGTTTACCATCCTGTGTGACGACCTGGCGCGCACCCTGCTGGCCGGAGAAATTCCGCTGGGCATCCTCACCTCGTTCCTCGGCGCGATGGTCTTTCTCGGCTCGATGATCCTGCAGGGCGTGAGAGTGCAGCGATGAGCGAACGGCTGCTGTCCTTTACAGAGATCACTTTCGGCTACGATCGAAAAAAGACGCCCGTGTTGGCCGGACTGGATGTGTCGCTGGCCGCCGGGCATACCACCGCCATCCTCGGGCCGAACGGGGCCGGCAAGACCACGCTGCTGCACCTGGCCCTGGGCTGGTTGAAACCCTGGCAGGGCGATATCCGGCTGGCCGGGAAGCCCATCGGCGCGTACCCGCGGCGGGAGTTGGGCTGCTGGATGGCGCTCGTCCCGCAGGGCGAACACATCCCCTTCGAGTATTCGGTGTTGGAATACGTCTTGCTCGGCCGGGCGCCGCACCTGCCGCCGCTGGCCATGCCGGCGGAAAAGGACTACGCCGCCGCCTTCGACGCACTGGAAATGGCAGGCATCGCTGCACTTGCGGATCATTCCCTCCTGGCGTTGAGCGGCGGCGAGCGCCAGTTGGTGCTGGCGGCGCGGGCGTTGGCGCAACAGCCCCGGCTGCTGCTCCTGGATGAACCCACCGCCCATCTCGACCTGCGCAACAAATCCCGCCTGATCGGGGTCATCCGAGACCTGAAAGCGCAGGGCGTGACCATCCTGATGACCAGCCACGAGCCGGAGGTCGTCCTGGCAGTCGCCGACGATGTTCTGCTGATCGAGCAGGGCCGGCTGCTGGCTTGTGGCGCGCTGGATCAGGCGTTGACCGCCGAGAACCTGAGCCGCATTTACGGCCTGCCGGTGCGCGTCCTCCCCCTGGATGGGAGAAAACAGGTGGTGTGGGTGTGAACGCCTCCCGAAAGCCGCCCATCTGGATGGTCAGCGGGCTGCGCGGGGCGGGCAAGAGCGCCTTCTGCCGCGGGATAGCCCAGTCTGCCCACCATGCCGGCTGGGACGTGGCCGGTCTGCTTTCCCCTGCCCAAATCGAGGCTGGCGTTAAGACCGGCATCCTGGCCGAGGACTTGCGCACGGGTGTCGTACACCGGTTGGCATCCACCTTCCGCCAAAGCCAGGACGACCTGGCTTTCGGCGACTGGTATTTCGACCGGCAAACCCTGGAATGGGGCAACCGGGTATTGGAAAACAGCCTGCTCTGCGACCTGCTGATCGTGGACGAGCTGGGGCCGCTGGAGTTGGCTCACCAGTTTGGCTGGCGGGCCGCGCTGGAAATTCTCCCCCGCGCAGGATACCGGCTGGCGCTGGTCGTCATCCGCCCGGAGTTGCAGGCCATCGCCCGGCGTGTGTTCGATCGGATGGGGTGTATCCGCTTTTCCACGATCGTCGAAATTGACCAAACCCACACAACTGAACAATGGGTACACAACTACTGGCCCAAAATGATGGAGATCAACGCATGCCGATGAACTGCACCATCACCAGGATTGGAAAAAGTACACCGTTTGCAATCTGTTCGTACGGCAGACCGTGGCGCCTGTCCACCCGCGCGGAGAAAACCTCGAAGCAGCCCGTGCGCGCCGCTGCCGCTGCCCTGCCAGGTGTCGAAGGAGTTACCGTTCACCTGACCGCCATGACCGACGAGGAACGCAAGGCGGTGCACATGGCGCAGTTGATTGGAGTGCCGATCGCGGGTGTGGTGGAAAACATGGCCTATTTCAAGTGTCCCGACACGGGCAGGCAGCACCCGATCTTCGGTCCCAGCCATGCGGACGAAGTCACCGAAGCGGCCCACGCGCCCTTGCTGGCGCGTTTACCCATCAACCCGCTGGTCACCGCCCTGTGCGACGCGGGCAGGATCGAGGCGGTGACTTTGCCCGAAACAACGGGCCTGCTCGAATCTTTTTTAGACGTTTTGCCCGTCGGATCAGGGACAAATAGCACCTGACCCCTGCCCGCTTTCTCGGTATAATACTTGTGCCAGAATATCGAAAATGCCAGAAAGGAGGTATCCTGTGGCTACGTTCCATCGCTGCACCTGATTCACCATCGCCTGGATGCACGGCGTGCATCCAACCACTTCTCCCGCCAGACGGCAGATCGGCCAGGGGAAGCCTGCCCTTTGAATTCATTCAGGCTCCTCGGGCTGACCTGCCTGTGCTGGCGGGCCAAACCCATAAAAAAGGAGCCTGAATGTCTGCAATTTCTCGCTTTCTAACTTCACGTTGGGGGCCAATCCTCACGGGCATTGCCGTCGGCGTGCTCGCACCCATTCTCGTCAAGCTCGGCAACCCCGGCAACATGGGGATTTGCGTGGCCTGTTTCGGTCGCGATATTGCTGGGGCGCTTGGTCTGCACCGGGCATCCGTCGTCCAATACCTTCGCCCCGAAATCATCGGCTTCGTGCTCGGCTCACTCGCGGCGGCGCTCATCTTCCGCGAGTTCAAGCCGCGCACGGGTTCGGCGCCGGTCGCCCGCTTTTTCTTGGGGGTATTTGCCATGATCGGGGCGCTGGTCTTCCTGGGCTGCCCCTGGCGGGCCTACCTGCGCCTGAGCGGCGGCGACTGGAACGCCATCTTCGGTATCCTGGGGCTGATGGCGGGGATTTTGCTGGGGATCGTTTTCCTACGCCTGGGATTCAGCCTGGGACGCAGCCACCCGGCCCCCGCTGCACTCGGCTGGGTGATGCCGGTGCTGATGGTGGTGCTGCTGGCGCTGCTCGTCGCCGCTCCGCTCTTTGGCCGCGACGCCGGAGGCAACCCTACCGGGCCAATCTTCTTCTCCGAGAAAGGCCCCGGCAGCCAGCACGCGCCGCTCTGGATTGCGCTCGGTGTGGGGCTGTTCATCGGTTTCCTGGCGCAGCGCAGCCGCTTTTGCACGGTGGGCGCGGTGCGCGACCTGGTGCTCTTGCGCGATTCTCACCTGCTCAACGGGGTTTTGGCACTGATCGTGGCGGCTGTGCTCACCAACCTGGCGCTCGGCCAGTTCAAGCCGGGCTTCGAGGGCCAGCCGGTGGCGCACACCGCCGCGCTGTGGAATCTCGGCGGGATGGCGCTGGCGGGACTGGCTTTTACCCTGGCAGGCGGCTGCCCCGGGCGGCAGTTGTTCCTCTCGGGCGAGGGCGACGGCGACGCGGCTATCTTCAGCCTGGGGATGATCGTCGGGGCCGGATTCGCCCACAATTTCAACCTGGCCAGCTCCCCCACCGGGCCGGGAGCCTACGGCCCGGCCGCCGTCCTGGTCGGCCTGGCCGTCTGCGCTATCATCGGTTTGACCATGCGAGAAGAAGCATAGGAGGATGAAATGAACGAGACAAACGTTGCTAGCAACGTCGTTGACGCCCGCGGGCTGTCGTGTCCCGAACCGGCCATGCTGGCCCGCCAGGCGCTGCTCGAGGCCGGGCAGGGCATCGTCATCGTGCTGGTCGATTCGGTCACATCGCGCGACAACGTGATCCGCGCCGGTAAACTGGCTGGCTGGCAATCGGCCATCGAGCAGCAAACCAATGGCATCTACCGGCTGACATTGACAAAATAATGCCTGTACGGGCGAAGCATTTGCCGTTTCAACCTCATTGCCAGATCATGTTTCACCCGGCAAATGCTTCGCCCTAACCCGAAAACGATGATCTACCTCGACCACGCGGCCACGTCCTGGCCCAAGCCGCCCGAGGTGATGCGGGCGATGGCCGGTTTTCTGGAAAGCGCCGGCGGCAACCCGGGCCGCTCTGGGCACCGTCTGTCCATTGCGGCGGGACGCATCGTGTACGAGGCGCGGGAGGCCGTAGCCGGGCTTCTCCACGCGCCCGACCCGCTGCGTGTGATCTTCACCCAAAATGCAACGCATGCGCTGAATATCGCCCTGCACGGCTTGCTCTCCCCTGGAGACCGGGTAGTTACCAGCGGGATGGAGCACAACGCCGTCATGCGCCCGCTGCGGGCGCTCGAGAAGCGCGGCGTGGCGGTGGTGGTTGTCCCGACCGCGCCAGATGGGACGCTGAATCCGGTGGATTTTGCCCGGGCGGTGATGCTGGGAACGCGGCTGGTGGCGCTGAACCATGCCAGCAACGTGGTTGGAACAATCGCCCCGGCGGCGGAGGTGGCACAGATTGCCCATGCCGCCGGGGCGCTGCTGCTGATAGATGCCGCCCAGACCGCCGGGGTGATGCCGCTGGACATGCAAGCAATGGGGATTGACCTGCTAGCCTTCACCGGGCACAAGGGCCTGCACGGGCCGCCCGGCAGCGGCGGGTTGGTACTGGGTGAGGGGGTGGACGCGGCCCAAATACGCCCGTTGTTGCAAGGGGGCACCGGCAGCCGCTCGGAATACGAGGAACAGCCCGAGTTCTTGCCCGACAAATTCGAGAGCGGCACGCCCAACGGGGTAGGAATCGCTGGATTGGGGGCGGGAATCCAATGGGTGATGGCGCGCGGCATGGAAGCCATCCGCGCTCACGAGGTTGCCCTCACCCGGCGGTTGGTGGCGGGATTGTCGGAGATTCCAGGCGTGCGACTGTACGGCCTGGCCGACCCCCAGCGGCGCACGGCGGTGGTATCTTTCACGGTCGAGGGCTGGCGCGTCTCAACCATTGGGCTGCGGCTGGATGAAGAGCACGGCGTGCTGTGCCGGGTGGGGCTGCACTGCGCCCCGGCCGCCCACCGGACGATTGGCACGTTCCCAGAAGGCACGGTGCGTTTTGCGCCCGGCCCGCTGACCACGCTCAACGAGATCGACGCGGTGGTAGACGCGGTGAAGCAGGTGGTGCAGTCGTGAACACCTACGGCGTCGTCCTGTTCCACACGAATTCAATGGTCTTCCGCGCCGAGAAAGTCCTGGCGCGGTCAGGCTTCACCGTGAAACTCATCCCCACCCCGCGCGAGCTTTCGAGCGATTGTGGGATTGCCCTGCAATTCGAGTGGGCGCAGCGTGAGCAGGTAGAGGCATTCCTTCAGCAGGCTCACGTCGAAGCGGCTGGCTTGAGCCTGCTGACGGGGTAGTTGGCATTGAGGTACAATTGCCAAATCGGATTTTCCCTCAGCCGCCAGGGGGGTGGCGAATCGGTGTGCGTTTACGGTTTGGCGGCTTCGGCATCCCGTTTTCGGCGAATGTAGGCGATCCCGGTGGCGACAGTCAGTACGATCAAGACCCCCAGAATCCCTGCGAGAATCGTCGCGAAAGACTGGTTGGCAACCCCCGGCATGACGTAATCCGGGATTGGACTTGATGCACCTATGGATTGGAGGATCCTATGACCCTTGTGGTTGCATTGAAAGCACCGGATTGTATTATTCTGGCGAGTGACAGTCGAATTCACTATCCCAAGACTGGTTTCTATCAAGATACTATGAAAAAGATTATTGCGTACGACGATGTTCTCCTGGCGGGAGGATTAGGTACTGAGATGTTTATAAGTAGCCTTGATGCTAATCTTGCTGGCCGGGTGTGTAGCCAGGAAAAACATATCCAAACCCTTGAAGAAGCCCTTGAGGAATTCAAAAAGGCAGCAATTGAGGAATGGCAATCGTTCACATCATTGCCTGTGGCTGATCGAAAGCTCGGCGTGGGATTTTTTTGGCTGGATTTGACCAAGATGGAGAGGCACAAACCTTTGAAGCATTGCCAGAGAATTCGTTCACGCCATCTCCTTGGACTAGGGCTCCCTATGCGGCCATCGGTACAGACTGTTTGGTGGCTGCTTTTTGCCAAAGGCTTTTCGAACATGCCAAGATCTTGAAGGATTATGAAATGTTGGCAGTATATTTGATTGCTGAAACGGCATCATTGTTCGCCGTGGTTGGTGATAAAAATATTCAAATGTCCATAATCAAGTCGAGAACCGGAATAGAAACTATATCCCAAGACGAAATCGAATCCCTTTTAGAGGAATGCAATAAGGCCAATGCTAGAATGTGGAAACGATTCTTCTCTTAGCCTGTTTTCGAGTACTTGTTTAGTGGCCTTCTCGCTAATTAATCGATCTGCCACGCCTGTCTCAGTATACTAATGACAGGTCACTACAAGATTAACCCCCCATGTTCGCCACTCCCCCTAGGGGATTCTGCAACAAGTCTGATATGGAGGGACGAAGCGATCAATGGGGAGAATGGGGATATGATGGGTTGAACGAGTATTTAGGGAAAAATTGGGGCTGGATCGGGTTCTTCAGCGCAATAACTCGGATGCGGCCGCGTCCGCGGGGCTGTTGATGATCGGGCGTTCTTCCGGCGACAGCACGCTCAGGCGATTGCCCAATTCGATGGCGGCTTTGATCTGGGCGGCTTTCGCCTTCTTGACCCCGTGCTGGTTGCACAATTCCTCGAATGGGGCGCGATGCAACCCGGCCAGATCTCCAAATGTAGATAACAAGCGCTAGCCAACCTGGACGGCATTCTCGCCCGGCACGCCGACGCGCAGCAGGATGGCCAGCAGCTCGGCGGTGTTGAGCGCCCCCGCGCCGAGCCTCTCCAGCCGCTCGCGCGGACGCTCGTCCGCGGCCAGGTCAGCGATGCGATAGATTGGTTTGGCGGAGTTGTTCATGGCGTTACCTCCAGCCCATGCCAGGGGAAATTAACCGCGAAGGGACGAAGCACGCGAAGATTTTTATCCTTCGCGAAGGTATATCTCCCTTCGCGAACTTCGCAACTTCGCGGTTCAATAAGAACCACCCCGACTACCCCCGCTTTTTCGGCAACGGCGGGGGAACTTCGCGCGGCTCGAGCATGCCCCAACGCGATGCACCCAGGTACAGGATTTCCAGGATCAAGTCGGCGTAAGAAATCCCCTCCGCGGCGGCGATCAGGCACAAGTCGCTGTAGGCGGGGGTCAGGCCGGGCAGGGGATTGATCTCCAACAGGCAGGGATTGCCATCCCGGTCGAGGCGGAAGTCGACGCGCGAGACATCCAAGGCGCCCAGCAGGTGGTGAGCGCGCCAGGCGTAGTGCTGCAATTTCTTGGCTAGATCCGGCTCCACCTGGGCGGGACAGATGTAACCGGGCGCGCCTTCGGCTCCGATTGACTGGGCTTTGGCCTGGAGCCCGTATACGCCGGGCGTGACCGAGCGGGTGCTATCCAATTCCAGGATAGGGAAGCGGTGGAAACCGTCCGCGTCGTACCACTCTGGATGCCGTGAGTACAACCTGGCGTCCGTGCGGCCGATCACAGCGACGGTGAACTCGCGCCCGGAGAGGAAAGTTTCCACCAAGGCGGGCTGCTTGTACATGCTGATGACATACCTGGCGCGTTCGCGCAACTCACTTTCATCATTGACAATGGCATGCACATCTACGCCCATGCCGGTGCCCTCGCGGGCTGGTTTGACGAACAGCGGGAAACGCAGGTCGGGGCGCAGCGGCTCCTCGCCGGTGATGAACTCCTGGAACGGAGCAACGGGCAGCCGCCGGTCGCGCCAGATGCGCTTGGTCAGCGTCTTGTCCAGGGCGATGGCGTTGGTCAGGACGCGCGAGCCGGTATAGGGGATTTTGAGCATTTCCAGCAGGGCTGGGACCTGGGCCTCGCGCGCATCGCCCCCCAGGCCTTCGGCGATGTTGAAGCAGATATCGGGCTTGGCCGCTTTCAGCGCGTAGGGCAGGTTGCTATCAGCTGGGAGGAACATGGTCCAATGGCCGTCGGTTTCGAGCGCAGCCCGGATATGGTTTATCGTTTCGATGTAATCAAAATCCGCGCCGGCATCCGGTGGAACGTCGGGCGGGAGGGGCTTATCGTGTTCTTTGATATTGGCGAGCACGGCCACCCGCCACGGGCGAGCCAGTCGCGGCGTAATACTGGGGGGTTTGTCGTTTTCCTTGTACTCGTTTTTTGAGTGCTGGTCTGGCAGGCTGTTCATTGTTTCTCCTTGGACAGATTGAGCTACCGAGTAGGCCTTCGGCTGGGGCATAGTATAAAACAAGATGGCGAAAATTCAAGAGGAACTTCAACTGGACAAGATAAATCCTTTCAGGTATTATTGGTGCGTTGTAATATACCCAACAAAAACCCATAACGTGCCCGGATATGAGGTCCCGATCCGGGCAGTCGTGTGTAATTACATGCAGCCCTGATGAAGATCCATGCGGACAAACACGGCCGCATCCAAAATATGCAAGGACTCGCAACGCCACATTCTACCGAGTAGGTGCTGCGCACGGAGGCGACATGACCGACCTGATCGAACAAATTGCCAGTGAACTAAAGCAACAAATTGATTCTTATACGCCTGAGATCGGCATCAGTGATGTCGGCACGGTGACCGAGGCCGGCGACGGTATTGCCCGCGTCAGCGGTCTGGGGAACGTCAAGTCACAGGAATTGGTCCAATTCCAGAACGGTGTGATGGGTATCGCCTTCAACCTGGAACGGGCCAGCGTTGGCGTCATCATCATGGGCGATTATTCCGGCATCGCCGAGGGGATGACCGTCCGCTCGACGGGGCGCATTGCCTCGGTGCCGGTGGGCGACGGCCTGATCGGGCGCGTCGTCAACGCCCTGGGTGAGCCGATAGATGGCCGCGGCGCGATCAAGTTTTCAGGCTATCGTCCGATCGAGCGCATCGCGCCGGGCGTAGTCCAACGCCAGGACGTGGATACCCCCGTCCAGACCGGCATCAAGGCGATTGACTCGATGATCCCCATCGGCCGCGGGCAGCGCGAGTTGATCATCGGCGACCGGCAGACCGGCAAGACAGCGATTGCCATTGACACGATCATCAACCAGAAGGGTAAGGGTCTGGTCTGTATTTACGTTGCCATCGGACAGAAAAAGGCGGCCGTTGCTCGGACAGTGGCTCTGCTCGAACGCTGCGGCGCCATGGATCACACGATTGTGGTTGTCTCCTCGGCTGACGAAGCTGCCGCGCTGCAATATATCGCCCCTTACGCCGGCTGCGCCATCGGCGAGGAGTTCTTGGAGACCGGCCGGGATGCGTTGGTCATTTACGATGACCTCTCCAAACATGCCTGGGCCTATCGCCAGGTGTCGCTGCTCCTGCGCCGCCCGCCGGGACGTGAGGCCTATCCGGGGGATGTCTTCTATCTGCATTCCCGCCTGCTGGAACGGGCGGCGCGCATGGCCAATAGGTACGTCATCCTCAAGAAAGACTTTGCCGATTCGCTGGCAACGGAAAACGACAGCATAGATGGCCAGGTCTACGGCGGGCTACGCTCATTGCATGACGCCGGAGAGGCGCTCAAGGTGATGGAAAATCCGGATGACTTCAAGGCGGTCAAGGTCAAAGGCTCCGGCGGTTCGTTGACGGCGCTGCCGATCATCGAGACCCTGTTGAGCGACGTTTCTGCTTACATCCCGACCAACGTCATTTCCATCACGGATGGCCAGATTTACCTGGAAGGCAACCTGTTCAACGCCGGCATCCGCCCGGCGGTCAACGTGGGCATCTCGGTCTCGCGCGTGGGTGGGGCTGCGCAGGTGCGGGCGATGCGCCAGGTGGCGGGCAAGCTGCGCCTGGACATGGCCTCCTACCGCGAGCTGGCTGCCTTTGCTCTAATGGCCTCTGATCTCGACACGGCGACGCAGGCGCAGTTGGGCCGCGGCCAGCGCATGCAGGAGATCCTCAAGCAGCCCCAGTATGAGCCTATGTCAGTGGAAAACCAGGTTATCATCATCTTTGCCGGGACGAACGGCTACGCGGATGCCGTCCCGGTGGAACGCATGCGCGCCTGGGAGGTTGCCCTGCTCCGCAACATAGATAATTCCCATCCGGAGCTTGGCAAGGAGATCGCCGAGAAAAAGCAGATCACAGAAGAGACCGAGAAGAAACTGCGCGCCGCGCTGGATACCTTCAAGGCAACATGGTCATAAAGTTTGAACGTTGGCAGGTTATAACGTTCGAAAGTTGGCAGGTTATAACGTTCGAAAGTTGACAGGTTCGAAAGTTGGATAGTTATAACGTTCGAAAGTCGGCAGGTTTGAAGGTTGGCAGGTTCGAAGGTTGGCAAGT
Source organism: Anaerolineales bacterium (assembly GCA_030018695.1). Classification (GTDB taxonomy): domain Bacteria; phylum Chloroflexota; class Anaerolineae; order Anaerolineales; family Villigracilaceae; genus CG2-30-58-95. Next base: position 7,110 of record JASEHI010000014.1, on the reverse strand, counting down.
TTGAAGGTCGGAACGTTCCAACCTGCCAACTTGAAAACGTGCAAACATATAGGAGAAGGATGTCTTCTGCCCGTGAAATGCGGCTCCGCATCCGGAGCGTCAAGAACATCTCACAAGTAACCCGCGCCTTAGAGGCGGTCAGCGCCAGCAAGGTGCGTAAGTCCATGGCGGCAGTTTCCGCCACGCGGGCTTATGCGACCAAGGCCTGGCAGGTGTTGACCCACATCTCCCAGCAACCCGGTCGTTCCAACCTGCATCCCTTATTGACCCGCCGGCTGCATGTGGAACGGACACTGGTGGTGGCCGTCAGCGGCGACCGGGGATTAGCCGGCGCGTACAACACCAATGTCATCCGTTACACCGCCCAGAAATTCAACAACTACGCCACGCCGGTGCGTTACATTGCTGTCGGGCGCAAGGGACGGGATATGCTCATCCGGCGGCGCAAAGAGGTCATCGCCGAATTCAGCAACCTGCCGGCCGCCCCCTCGTTTGCGGATGTATCCGCGATCGGGCGGATGGCAGTGGATGAATTCCTGAAAGGCGCTGTGGACGAAGTTTATCTCGTCTACACAGATTTCATAACCATGGCCCGGCAGGAAACGGTGGTCAAGAAACTCCTGCCGCTCGAGATGGATTCCGGCGCTGAGCGAGTGGAGACCTACGAGCAAAAACACCTGGCGGCTGCCTATATCTATGAACCCGCCGAGGCGGAAATCCTCGACGAAATTATCCCGCGTTTCACTGCGTTGCAGGTCTATCAAGCGATCCTCGAGTCGCTTGCCAGCGAACATGCTGCGCGTATGGTCGCCATGCGCAACGCGACCGATAACGCGATCTCACTGGTAGCTTCGCTTCAATTGGATTACAACAAGGCGCGTCAACAAGCAATTACCAATGACCTGTTGGATATCGCCGGGGGCGCGGAAGCGCTTACCCGGGCGCTTGCTCAAAATTATCGGATCGGAGGCGAGAATGGCTGAGGTAACTGGCCGGGTAGTTCAAATTCAAGGTGGTGTGGTGGATGTACAGTTCCCGGAAGGCGAACTGCCCGATCTTTTCGAAGCGATCGAGATCCCGCGGCCGGACAAAGAGCCGCTTATACTGGAAGTCCAGAACCATCTTGGTAACGACTGGGTTCGTTGTGTGGCCATGGACACGACGGATGGCTTGCAGCGCGGCCTCCCCGCGACCGCAACCGGCGCGCCGATCATGGTTCCGGTTGGCCTGCTGACTTTAGGGCGCATCTTCAACGTGCTGGGCAAGCCGATTGACGGAAAGGGGCCTGTCCATTCTGACCTGAACTACCCCATCCACCGTCCGGCTCCGCTCTTTTCCGACCAGTCCACGCGTGTGGAAGTCTTCGAGACCGGCATCAAAGTCATTGACCTGGTTGCCCCCTTCACCAAAGGCGGAAAGACCGGCATTTTCGGCGGCGCAGGCGTGGGCAAGACGATTATCATTCAGGAACTCATTCGTTCGATCGCCACCGTGCATCAGGGCAACTCGGTCTTCGCCGGGGTGGGTGAGCGGACGCGCGAGGGCACGCAGCTTTTCCGTGAAATGCTCGAATCCGGCGTGATGAAAGACACAGTGATGGTCTTCGGCCAGATGAACGAGCCGCCGGGCGTGCGTCTGCGCGTCGGGCTGACGGCGCTCTCGATGGCCGAATACTTCCGTGACGAGGGGCGGGACGTGCTGCTCTTCATTGACAACATCTTCCGCTTCACCATGTCCGGTTCGGAAGTATCCGCACTGCTCGGGCGCATGCCCTCCGCGGTGGGTTACCAGCCGACCCTGGCGACCGAGATGGGCGAATTGCAAGAGCGCATCACCTCCACCCGTCACGGTTCGGTCACCTCGATGCAGGCCGTCTACGTCCCTGCGGATGACTATTCGGACCCGGCGCCGGTTGCCACCTTCACGCACCTGGACGCGACCATCGCCCTCGAGCGCGCCATTGTCGAGAAGGGCATTTACCCGGCTGTTGACCCGCTGGTCTCCACCTCCCGCATCCTTGATCCCCGCATCGTGGGCGAAGAACACTACACCACCGCCCGCGAAGTGCAGCGTGTTCTCCAGCGCTATAAGGACTTGCAGGATATCATCGCCATCCTGGGTATTGACGAATTGAGCGAAGATGATAAACTGATTGTATCCCGCGCCCGCAAGATCGAGCGCTTCTTCTCCCAGCCGTTCTACGTGGCCGAGCAATTTACGGGTATCCCCGGCAAATATGTTCCGCTGCGCGAGACCGTGCGCGGCTTCCGCGAAATCCTGGACGGCAAGTGTGATGACCTGCCTGAACAGGCTTTTATGATGGTCGGATTGATAGACGAAGCGGTCGAGAAGGCGGAGAAGTTGGCGAAGGAGTGATGATTTATGGAAACAATTGCTTATGCTCAGATTCAAGAGTTGATCATGCGGCTGCCTGCCAGGAAGCTGCCGCTTGCATACAGCCTGCTGACTGAATTGGTGGAGAAGGAATCTGATGAGCTATCGCCTCAAGTTCAGTTCATGCTTTTGCCTTTAGCCGAGCGACAACGCATCATGGCGCGACAGGTAAAAAAGATGGTTACGCATTATGAGGAGTCAGCAGTAGAACGCCAGGAATGGCAAGCTGGAGACTTCCTCTATGCAGATTAGCCGTGGCGAGATTTGGTTGGTGAACTTGGATCCAACCATCGGTGCCGAAATCCGTAAGACTCGTCCAGTCATCGTTGTCAGTTCTGACGCGATAGGCGCGTTGCCCATCAAGTTGGTTGCTCCACTAACAGAGTGGAAAGAATACTTGGCTCAGAATATCTGGCATGTGAAGATTGTGCCAGATAGATTGAATGGACTGGCAAAAACGTCAGCGGTTGACACCTTGCAATTGCGTGGCGTGGATACTCAGCGGTTCGTTCAGAAGTTAGGCAGAGTTTCCCCATTGGTCATGCGATCAATCGTGGCAGCAGTTGCAGCAGTGATCGAGTATTAGCACGGAGACCTGGTATGCCAATCCGTTGTGAAATAGTTTCGCAAGATCGCAGCGTATACAGTGGCAATGCCGACATGGTGCTGCTCCCCGGCACGGAAGGGGAGATGGGCATCCTGCCAAACCACGCCCCGCTTCTGACCACGTTGCAATTCGGCGTCATCGAAGTGCGTTACCAGGGCAGGGAAGAATATTTTACAGTTGCTGGCGGGATAGCCGAGGTCCAGCCGGATATTGTTACCGTTTTGGCGGATGCGGCTGAAAATGTCGAAGAAATTGATATCTCCCGCGCCGAAGCTGCCAGGAAGAGCGCCGAGGAGTTGCTGGCGAAAGGCCCACCCGCGGACACGGACGCTTACTTGAAGATCGAGGCTGCCCTGCGAAAATCCAACCTGCGGCTGGATGCCGTCAAACGCTTCCGCCGAGTCACCACGAAACACGGTCGGATCAGCGAAGAAACCAAGTGAGTTAAACTATGCCTCTTTTCTCGAAAGATTTGGGGATTGACCTGGGAACGAGCCAGACCCGCATTGCTGACCGGTCGGGTGTGCTGGTGGATGAGCCGACCATCGTCGCGATTGCGCTGGACGAGCAGAAAATCGTTGCCATTGGCAAGGAAGCGCAGAATATGTACGGCCGCGTCCCGGAAAGTATAGAGGTCTCCAGGCCGCTGCAAAACGGCGTGGTGGCCGATTATGAGATTACCGAGGCATTGCTCGCCTATCTGATCCGCCGCGTCAGCGGCCCACTGCGCATCTTCCGCCCGCGCGTCATGATCTCGGTGCCTTATGGCGTGACCAGCGTGGAATCGCGCGCCGTGCATGAAGCTGTGCTCCATGCCGGCAGCCGCGACGCCTTCCTGATCCAACAACCCCTGGCAGCCGCCATCGGCGTGGACCTGCCGATTGGTTTGCCCTCCGGCAACATGGTGCTGTGCCTGGGCGGCGGGGCGACGCAGGCCGCAGTGATCGCCATGTACGGCATAGTCTCGGCGGAGACCCTGCGCGCGGGTGGCATGCACCTGGATGAAGCCATCGTCGCCTATGTGCGCAAGAAGTATGGGGTGATCATTGGCTCGCAGACCGCCGAGCAATTGAAATTCAAGATTGGTGCGGCCGTGCCTCAGGACAAAGAGGAGAGCATGGAAGTGCAGGGGCAGGATCAGGTCAGCGGGTTGCCGCGTCCGGTCATACTGACAACCGGGGAGATCGTCGAGGCGCTCCAGGAGCCGCTCAAGGCATTCATCGAGATCGGCCGCCGCGTCCTTGAGAAGACGCCGCCCGAATTGGTCTCGGATATCATTGACCGCGGCGTGGCGTTGTGCGGCGGCGGGGCAATGCTGCGCGGTATTGACAAATTCTTCACCAAGGCGCTCGGCATCCCGGCCTATTTGGTGGATAACCCTTTGACTTGCACTGTGGAGGGCGCGCTGAAGGCCTTCAGCCTCTATCCTTTCCTCAAGCGGAACCTTCCGCCCGTATAATACCAGGCGACCGGGCTCAAGCGCCCGGTCTTTTATTACATGAATACAGTTCGGCTTCCAGAAGCCTTCTCGTCCTTATCCAGCCTCGGCGGCGTGGTGGATTTCTTTCCTTTGCGCAAGGGCAGGCGCTGGGCGTCGTTGATCCTGGCGCTGGTCTCGCTGATCGGTTCTGTGGGCGTCCTCCTCTACGGGATTTACATGGCCTATTTGGGCTGGGGCCGATACGGCGCCGCGCGGGTGGGAGAGACGCTTTTCTGGCCGCTGGTCTTTGCAGCCGGCTTATTCCTGTTGAGCCTGATCTTTGCCTGGAGCGCGTACACCAACTGGGCCAAGGCAATTACGCTTTACCAGAACGGCTTCGCTTACAAAGATCGTCGTGGTCTACGCCTCTGGCGCTGGAAAGAGGTGGCCGCCTTGCGCATGGCGGTCACCCGTCATGATCTCTTTGGAATAAACACCGGCGCCACGCACGTTTACTCAGTGGAAAACCGTAACGGCAGTCGGCTTGCTCTGAACGACGCTTTCAGCCGGGTGGAAGAACTGGCACGGGTGATCGAAGAAAATACGTTACCCCTTCTATTCGAGCAGGCCGCCCAGCAGTACAACGCCGGGCAGATTTTGACTTTCGGGCCGGTATTGGTCAACAAAACCGGGATTCAGATCGGCAAGAAGAATTACGCCTGGGGTGAAGTTCAGCAGGTTTCGATCCAGCAGGGTATCCTGAAGGTCTCGAAGAAGGGCGGGGGCCGGTTCAGCGGAGCGCGCGCGGCGGCCGCGGACATCCCCAACCTGCGCGTGTTGTTGAGTATCATTGACCAGTTAGTGGGGATTCAGACTGGAAAATGACCGGCGCATCCGCGCCGGTCATTTCGTCGGGTCATTCCAGTTTATCCACTTCCTTGCTTATTCCAAATAATACGTCATCCGCTGCAGGCCGATGGCTGGGTCAGTATACTGCAACTTCACACCGGCTGGCACACTCAAACTGATGGGGGCGTAATTCAAGATGGCTTTGACCCCGGCTTCTATTATCTGGTCAGCGACCTCCTGCGCCGCGGCGGCCGGGACGGTCAGCATGGCGATCTTGATCCCCGCTCCCCGGATGGCCTCGAGCATGGTCTTTGCATCCTGGATGACAAACCCACCCACCTCCTTGCCGATCAGGGCCGGGTTGTTATCAAAGACCATCGCCACGCGAAAGCCGCGGTTGGTGAAGCCTTGATAACGAGCGAGCGCGTGACCCATGTCGCCCATCCCGATCACAGCCACATCCCAAACACGGTCCACTTTCAGGATCTCGCCCAGCTTTTTGATCAGGAAAGCGATACTGTAGCCGGTGCCCTGTTTGCCGAACTCGCCGAACTGGGAAAGATCTTTGCGGATTTGCGCCGCAGAGACGCTGACAAACTCGCCCAGTTCCTGCGAAGAGGTCGTCTGCTGGCCTTGCGTTTGCATGTGGTTCAGTGCGCGCAGATAGACGGGTAACCTGCTGACAATGATGTTGGGGATGTTTTTCATGACCATAGCCTGCTTTCATTAATTAAAGTTTCTCTGCCCAATTTACCACAGAAGGATGTTTTCCGCAATTCACCGCAATAACCGGCTATATCGCAAAACTGTCGGAGAAACGGCTTTTGAGCGCCCAAGACAACATTTTTGCCATTGTGAAGGCAAGTTGCCGACACTTTTGCGGGTATACACCCATTAGTGGGGAAATTGAAGATTGTGACTGAAATTGAGTTATCATTGGGCACTCAGGAGGTAGGCGATGAACACACCCTTGTTGCTGAGTGGCCCAAAGAAAGTTATCAGAGATGCTGGGGGGGGCAGCGAAACGAACGGCAAGATTGATGTACGCCACCTGGACATCTGGGGCAAGGCGACGCTTGTGCATTTTCCGGCGCGGCGTTTTGACTGTGGTCGCTACAAGGTGTTACAAGAAGCCATTTACGAGGATTTGTCTTGGATAGAAAGTAAGCATCGGGAGAGCACGGCATACGAGTTGCAGATTTTTCTTCTCTCGGATCCTACTCCCCGTAGCAATGCTTCTGCCACAAGTGACATTCTTCATATCATTTGACGACGAATGTCACTACCCCCCCCACTTTTGTGCTACATTAATTTCAATGTGGATTGTTATTTGGTCTAACCAAAGGAACTGCCCAACCTGCCTATCGTTCTATAAAATTTTCCATTTTTGCCATAGAACTGGTAAAAATAGCGGTCAAAAGTATGAGATTCGCGAAAGTCATTTTAATTTCAGCGTAAGACCAGTGTAAAGCAACAGAAAGGAGCGAAAAATGAAAAACAAAATTACATATTTCATAGTGACCATCAGCCTTCTTATGCTATTGGCAGGTGGAATTAAGTATCAGCAAGTCTCAGCACAAAAAATTCCACTTGATGATTCTATTGGCGTAATCCAGCAAGAACCAACTGAAGGGAGCAAAGAGTCTGATTCTCCGCCGTCAGAACAGTTTCCAAATTCTGTTTTTGTGAGTTCAGAGCAGAAAACGAAGAACGATGAAGTGATTGATGCCTTAAAGGAAATCAAGGATAAGGCTGATCAAACACACCTGATCAAACACACCTATTGTCAGGATGGCTGCGTATTACATACCAAATCGAATCTTTTTTTGCATTATCAGCC
>JASEHI010000149.1 GCA_030018695.1 Anaerolineales bacterium | reverse complement strand
GGAGAAGGCGGAGCTAACACAGCAAAAAAGTTAAATCCAGTATAATCCCGACATGCGCAAATTCATCGTTGTTCTGCTCCTGTTCCTCGCAGTTGCGTTTGTCATCACTAGTTTTTCTGAACTGGAAAAAACCGCCAGTACGCTGGAGCGCAGCGACTGGCGTTTCTTGATTGCCGCCCTGATTTTTGAAGTCATCTGGATTTACAACATGGCGACCACATTCCGGACACTGTATCAGCTGGTTGACCTGGATGAAAACAGCCGCCATCTCTTCTTGGTTTCCGCGGCGGCCAATTTCGTCAATGTGGTTGCGCCCAGCGCAGGGATTGGCGGCATGGCCGTTTTTCTGGCCGAGGCCAAAAAACGCAATCACTCAACCGGCCGCGTGACGGTGGTCGGCGCGCTGTTCGTGCTTTTCGATTACGCGGCCTTTATCTGCGTCTTGACGCTCGGATTGATCGTTCTCATCCGCAGGAATGACTTGAACGCCGGTGAAATTGCGGCTTCACTCATTCTGCTGGCGATTGCCATGACGCTGGGATTGCTGGTTTATCTCGGCTATCGTTCCGCGGCAGCGCTGGGCAGCGCGCTGGCCTGGCTGGGACGGTTGATCAACGCTGTGATGCGGCCTTTCATCCACCGCAATTATCTGGACCAAGCCCGCGCGTATGCTTACGCCGAGGAATTTGCCGAGGGACTTTCCGCGATCAAAGGCAAACACAAGAACCTCATCTGGCCATTCCTGTTTTCGCTCAACAACAAGGCTTTGCTGATCTGCGTGCTGGCGCTGACTTTTCTGGCCTTTGGCACACCTTTCTCGATTGGCACGATTGTGGGCGGGTTCAGCATTGCCTACCTGTTTGTCATCGTCTCGCCGACTCCGGCTGGGCTGGGAGTGGTCGAAGGCGCGTTGACCCTCGGCCTGAACTCCCTGCGCGTGCCATGGGAAGCGGCGGTGCTCATCACCCTGACCTATCGCGCGGTGACTTTCTGGTTCCCGCTCGGTATTGGCGCGGTGGCGTTCCGGATGCTGCACAGAGAGAAATAAAGGAGCAACTATGGAATGGCTTCTTGTACCCGAAAACTGGATTGCCTTGCTGACGCTCACCGTGTTGGAAATCGTGCTGGGGATTGACAACATCGTCTTCATCGCCATCCTGGCCGGCAAGCTGCCCGAGCGCGAGCAGCCGCGCGCCCGTCAGGTCGGCTTGGCCTTGGCGATGATCACCCGCCTGCTGCTGCTCGCCTCGATTGCCTGGATCGTGCGCCTGACCGCGCCGCTCTTCAGCGTGTTCAGCGTGGAAATTTCCGGCCGTGACCTGATCCTGATTGGCGGCGGTCTGTTCCTGCTGGCTAAAAGCACGCACGAGATCCACGACAAACTGGAAGGCGGGCAGGCGCGCCCCGGCGCGAAAGCAGCTGTCTCCTTCGCCGGGGTCGTCACCCAGATCATGCTGCTCGACATCATCTTTTCTCTTGATTCGGTCATCACCGCAGTCGGCATGGCAAACGAACTGGCGATCATGGTCTCGGCAGTGGTCATCGCCGTCATCATCATGCTGTTTGCTTCCGGGCCGATCAGCGACTTTGTCAACCGCCACCCGACGGTCAAGATGCTGGCGCTCAGTTTCCTGCTGTTGATCGGCATGTCGCTGGTCGTGGATGGACTCCACCAGCACATCCCCAAGGGCTATATCTACTTTGCCATGGGCTTCTCAGTGTTCGTGGAAATGCTCAACCTGCGTTTGCGTAAAGGCGGCGAACCTGTGCAGTTACACGCTGCTTACGTTGCTGAATCTGTCCCGAAAAAGCCTCCGGCCAGGAGGAAGTAACGAGTAAAATGATAACCGACCGAGAGCCAGCGCTCTCGGTCGGTTAAATTTCCCTTGCTTCTCTTTACTCCAACATCATTTCTATCGCAGTTTTCAATCTCGGCAAGTCATTCGCGAAGATGTTCCAGATTCGCTCTAAATCCACCCCAAGATAATCATGCACCAGCACATTCCGAAAGCCTCGAATCTTGAACCAGTCAACTTCAGGGTGCTTATCCTGTAATTCCTCTGAAATCCGCGTGGTCGATTCCGCCATTGTCTGGAGGTTGCGGATGATGGCATCTTGTATCAGGTCGGATGCCATGAACGCCGCTCTGTCTCCATCGCCAAGATATTTCTCGATGCGCTGGATGCACTCGCTGATGTGGATGAGATAGAGCCGGTCGTCTTTCATAGCGCTTTTGCTTCACCCAGTACTTTATCCCGAATATACCAATGCAAGGATTTTTCTGTTATCACATCCACTCTACAGTTTAGAAGTGTTTCCAGCTCCATCAACAAACCGCCTACATCGAATAAACTGCGGCCTGGTTCCAGTTCTACTAAAAAATCAATGTCACTTTTTGCCGTATCGTCTCCCCGCGCCGCTGAACCGAAGACGCGAATATCCGTTACACCATAGCGTTTTGCCAGGTGTAAAATTTGTTCCCGCTTGCGTTTCACTTGCTCGTTGCGCGTCATCTGGGCTCTCATGATTGAATTATACAACAATATGAACCGACCGAGAGCCTGCGCCCTCGGTCGGGGGTGTGCGTCAGTTTTTTGAAAAAGGGGGTAAGATGGGCTAAAAGGATGAGCAAAAATGGACACACATAAAACGGTAGAACATTGGCA
>JASEHI010000148.1 GCA_030018695.1 Anaerolineales bacterium | reverse complement strand
CTGCTGCGCAAAGTGGCCGATTTCATCCAAGACATGACCCGCCTGGCCAAACGGTTGAAGGAAGGTCAGACTGACCCGCTTGCACCACCTGACCCATCACCCCGTCAGCGCCAGTTGATTGACTGGCTGTGGACCTTGATCTACGATGACAGCTAACCACCCGCGAGGCTTGTCCAGAAGGTGCGCATAAATGCCAATTGACAAACCTGTCGCTCAGGAGATGCAACCCGGCAGGTTTATGTCCGCTTGCCTGAAAACGATTGTGCAGCTAGTGCTTGGACGAGCCGTCCTATCTTGAACCAGCCCTGTGATAGCGCCTTGTTGTTAATGTGCTTGGGCATACCGAAACAGGCTGTTTGGAAGCATGGGCTCACCTTATCGCAACCAATGGCCTGCCTCATGGCTATCTGATGTGTCCAGAGTTCTTAAACTACCCCAATATTGGGATTAGAGAGTTGCGCCAGCGTTTTGGCCTCACGCTCAAAGCGTTTGATGAACTTCTCGCTCTGCTGCTTTTGCGGTAAGATAACCTTGACGGTCATGTTGCGTTCCAGGCGCGTGTCGGAGGCTTTGTAGACGGTTGCCATGCCCCCTTCGCCGAGTTGCTTGAGGATGTGGTAGCGTCCGAGGGATTGACCGATGAGGTTGGTCATATTGACACCATATTACAGGTTGGATTAAGGCACCGTGCTTGTTGCACAACGGAAACCCAGCACGTCGCTGCTGATGTAATCGTAGTTCCACAGCCGGAAAGCCGTGGTCACATAGGCCACGTACTTATCGAACTCGCTGGCCCACGAGCCGCCGCGCATCACCCGCCCCTCGCCCCAGGATGGCCCAGGAGGATTTCTGGCCGGTGCAATCTGATAGTAGGTTTCCCCGTAATAATCGGCCACCCACTCCCATAGGTTGCCGGACATATCCAGCGCGCCATACGGACCGGCGCCGCTGGGATAGCTGCCCACCTCTGCATTCCCGCTGACTTGGAAATTGTAGTTCAAATATCCGGAGAGCGGCGCCTGGTTGCCCCACGGGAACAGGCGTCCATCCTCGCCGCGCGCTGCTTTTTCCCATTCGGCCTCTGTCGGCAAGCGCCTGCCGGCCCAGGCGCAATACGCGGCCGCGTCCTGCCAACTGACTTGGGTCACCGGATGCTGGGTCATCCCCGCGATGCTGGAGTTCGACCCTTGCGGATGGCGCCAGTCGGCGCTGCTGTTGCTCTTGAAATCACGCAAACTGAGATCCTGTACGTAAGAATACGAGTCAGTGATTTCAGCCGTGGTGCGGTAACCGGTCTCGGCGACGAATTGTGCGAACTGGCCGTTGGTGACCTCCGTCCGGTCAATCCAGAAGGCATTGAGATAGATGGTCGCCTGCGGCTGGGCATCTGCGAGGCTATCGGTCTGACATGAAGGGCAGATGGCGAGCAATTGCGCCAGGTTATCCGGCGACAAGCCGCGCAAGAATTCCCCGGCCGGAACGAGGACCATCTCCATCCCATCCTTGCCCCAGACGGGCGGGGTGGGCGAAAATGCAGGCGCGCTGGTCGCGCTTGGAGTAGCAGAAGGTTGCGGAGTGTTTTCGCTCTCGGTCGAGATAATGGGTGGTCCAACAGTTATTCCAGGAGTGCTTACGCTCGCGGCAGCCAGGCCGGTTGACGTTGGGCTTGCGGCGAAGTACTGAATTGCCGTAATGCTGCCGATTACTAACAAGGCGCAAATTACCAGGGCCGCCGCGCCAAGCCCCGCCCACCCAAGCCAGCGGCGGGCGGACTTTGGGCCTGTTCCCTTTTTCCGAGCAAACTCCTGCGGGAGAAGCGGTTTTTGCCCTTGGGCGAGGCTTTCAAGTGCAGAGGCAAAGGCGGTCATGTTGTCGAAACGGTTTTTCGGCTCCCTGGCCAGCGCCTTGATCAAAACCTGTTCGACAGACTCCGGAATTTCACGCACGAACTGGCTCGGGCGCGGCAGCGGCTCGGTGGCTTTCTTGACCATGACAGCCATCGGCGTATCCGCCCGGAAGGGTGTGCGGCCAGCCACCAATTCGTAGAAAACGATCCCCAGGGCATAGATATCCGCGCGGTGATCAACAGGCTCACCCAGGCCTTGTTCGGGCGCCATGTATTCGGGGTTTCCCAAGCCGACGCCGGTGCCGGTCAGGTCAAGGGTCTCCTCGGATTCGAGCATCTTGGCAATGCCGAAGTCGGAGAGCATCGGCTCGCCAGTCCCGGTCAGCAAGATGTTGGATGGTTTGATGTCCCGGTGAATGATGTTATGGGCATGAGCGTGCGCCAACCCCCTGGCAACAGGAATCAATAGCGCGGCCGCTTCCTGCCAGGGCATCAGCCGGCCAAGCCAGCCTTTGAGCGTACCGCCCGGTATGTATTCCATGACCAGGTAGGGCAGGCTTTCTTGTTCGCCGTAATCCAGCACCTTTACGATGTTGGCGTGGGAGAGCTGCGCCAACGCCTTGGCCTCGCGCTCGAAACGCTTGAGGAACATCTCCGAATGTCCGCGAGCGGGCAGGATGACCTTGACCGCCACCTTGCGTTCCAGGCGCGTGTCGTAGGCTTTGTAGACCGTCGCCATGCCACCCTCGCCGAGCTGTTCGAGGATGTGGTAACGGCCGAGAGATTGACCGATGAGATCAGGCATCCTTGCCTCCAAAAATTTCTGGTTCTGACGGATTTTGTGGTTCCATTGTTCTTACCCAAACCATCCACGA
>JASEHI010000147.1 GCA_030018695.1 Anaerolineales bacterium | reverse complement strand
GAAACCCAGTCACCCGGCTGCATTGCCGAAGGGCCTGCTACCTGGTAGGTTGAGCTTGTCGAAACCTGGCGGCCTGACCCTTACCAGGACTGGACTTTCACCAGTGAGCAGACGATGACTTTCAGGACACACCACGCATTGTTAGCCCGCATTTTGCAATACCTTCTCAATGTCTTGCTTAACATGTGGCAATCGTTCTGTTATTGCCTTCCAAACCAAGTGGTAATCTACGCCAAAGTAAAAGTGAATTAACTTATCTCTCATCCCAGCCATTTCTTTCCAGGGTATTTGAGAATATTCTTGGCGTATCTCGTCAGGTACTTGCTTTACTGCTTCTCCGATAATTTCGAGTTTTCGCATTACTGCGCTGTTTGTCTTATCGTCAACTTGGAATGTTGCCAAGTCCATTCCTGCAATAAAGTCTTCAATGCTTTCTATTGCCGCCAGAATATCTTTCAGGTAAAGACTGTAATCTCTCATATGGCAACAACCTGTTGCAAAACAGTTTCTCGCAACTCTGCGCGGAGGGCTTGCTTGGGAACTACATCTACTGCACGCTTGAACGTATCTTCTAAATATAGTTCTAGCCCTATTAAGTCGAATAGGTCAGCGTTGTCATCAAACTCTGTCAATAAATCAATATCGCTGTTCTCTACTTGTTCTCCGCGAACATAAGAACCAAATAGGCTAATTTCCTTTACTTTATAACGCGCAGTAATGGTGGGTTTTAATTCTTTTAACTTGGCTACAACATCTTGTGCATTCATAAGTACATTCTCTTGATTCTCTTGACTTCTTGTTGGCTGTCTCAAGCAATTGTACCATCTACTTGCGGGCTAACTATGTGTGCACCCGCCGTTGGGCGGGGCAACGGCTTATGGACGGCGCAAGATTAAACTACCAAAATCATTCCAGCACGCCTGTCAACCGGATACCGCTGCCTGGCTAGACTCCTTGTGATTGGGAGAACCTGATTTGGAGGTTGGCACCGACCGCATTGGCATAACGGCGCAACGTCGAAAGCCGCACATCATCGGCGTGGTTTTCGATGCGCGAAATGGCAGATTTCTTGGTTCGCAATCGCCGCGCCACTTCCTCCTGGGTTAATCCGGCCTCTTCCCTGGCCTGACGCAACATGACGCCAATCTTGAAATCGGTATAGCCTTCCTCGAAGTTCTTTGCGAATTCTACGTCGCGTTCCGCGCGTTTTTGGATATAACGTTTTACATCGCTCATGATCTTATGTTATCACAAATGTGAACAAGGCGCAAAGTTTTTACTTGAACCCCACCACCTCCGCCGTGACCCATCTACTGTCTGGCCACCTGCAGCCGTTCCGCCAGCCACATCTTGATGATGGACTGGCGCGTCACACCCAGCCGCCGCGCCTCGTTGTCGAGGGCGGTGATCATCCAGACGGGAAAGTCCACGTTGACGCGCTTCTGTTCCTGTCCCGGGCGGCGAGCGCGGGAAAGGTCGAGCGCGTCCACAACGCTTTCGCCATCATCAAATCTTTTATCGAATTCACTGGCTTTCATATAGTTCTCTCTCCTCGTCTCTCGCGCGACGCACTGAAATAAGACGGATGTTCTCGCCGCGATAAGTGATCACTGCTGACCAGAATTTGCCGCTAATTTTTCCGATGATCAAATAACGCGGCTCGTCCGTCGTTTTGGCGGGAATCTCGAGACGGTCTGTGTCTTTCCACAAGGCTTGCGCCTTGTCGAAATCAATCCCGTGTTTTTCACGGTTCAAAAGGCTTTTGTTTGGATCGTATTCAAACGGCATGGTATATAAATTATACCATTTTTCGCCTAGAATATAACCGCCCAATCAATGACCAGATTATTCTTGCATCCTCCTCAACGCAACCAGCGCCAGCGCATTGAATCCACCGCCCCCCGCCGCGACCGTCAGGAAGCCAATGCCATAGAGCAGGAGCGCAAGCGGCGCATCGAAGGCACGTCCGAGGCAGAAGGGCGGCCACGGAAGTACCAGTCCTTTGTTGACTCGCCGATTCGCTGAATCTCTGCCTCGCTACCTCCTCAACCACCATCTTGTCAATTGCCAGGAGGCCAGGAGCGTGAGCAGGATCAAGACGATGAAGAAGATCTCAATTCGTAAATTTCCCGAACTGAAGATTGGCGAGGGCGGGGGGTGTAAAACGTTGCCCGCCTCGTTCAAAACAAAATTCAGCGAGATGGCGTAGGCCAGGTTGGCCAGCGAAGTCCAGGGGAGTTTGTCAATCAGCGCCAATCCAATTTGGAGCAAAACACCGGCTACGGCAAAGATGACGGCAACGCGGAAACGCGGCTCGGCCAGGAACAAGCCGTTCCAGTTGGCTTGCATCGCCCACAGCGAGAGGGGCAGATAGGTCACCCAAAAGATGATCCCCGTCCGACCGAGCGCCTGCGACCATCGCTGCGCGGACTCGCGGCGCGTCAAGAGGCCGATCAGCCCCATCACCGCCGCTGCCAGGATGTTAATTTGCGCGCTCAACACCCAGGCGCCGTGCAGGTAGACGATGCGCACGTTATCGCCCAGGGATTTCTCCTCTGGGCCGAAATAGGTGAAGACAGCAATGAATAGAACGATCAGGATGAACCAGACGAAAGGGGAGCCAGGTTTGGGCATGGGAGGCTTTTTTTCTACCTCTTCAAAGTGCGATATTTGATGCGCTGCGGTTGGTCTGCTTCGATGCCCAATTCTTTGCGGCGGTGCGCCTCGTAATCGGAGAAGTTCCCATAGAACAGCCGCGCCTGTGAATCGCCTTCGAAGGCCAGAATGTGCG
>JASEHI010000146.1 GCA_030018695.1 Anaerolineales bacterium | reverse complement strand
TGCCGATAGCTTATCGCATTTTTCAAATCCCGTCAAAAAATGAGCGAACCGAGAGTCAATGGCTGGACTTTCGACAAATTGTGCATATAGTGTTATCCCATTGCTAGTCCAAGTCGCGTATACTCCGGGGTCGATAGAGATTCCGCCCCATGTCTTTGATTGATCAGGCAAACTTATTTCCAAAGTGCCCGCTTCGGATGAACCCAGGTAAGTATACGTAAACAGATCCTGTCTCTCTTTCCCGTCAATAGATAGTGACCAGTAAAAAGCATCCTCTCGATATTCTTCCCCGGACAGATTCCATACATGCTTGCTTAGCAACATCCGACTATGATCCGGCCCCATGCTTTCAAACCGGTAAACTGTATTGGCGTCAGAACGAGTTCCTGGTATAGGATCGGAAAAAGAACCGGCTGCTGAGATTGCTATTATCTCATTTTCTCCAATCCCGTTGCGGAGCCTGTCATAATCAGTGACAATCAAAGTGTAATCAATGGGTAGATTTAATTCAGCGATTGTGACATCTCGTTTCTCCGGGCAAAACCGCATGATTTCTGCGTCAACCGGTGCTAATGTCGGTGTGTGTGGAGCAGGAGTGGATGTTGAATCAGCGGAGGTAAATGCTGGGGTTGTTGATAGGGGTATACTTGTGTCTATCGGCGTCATCAGATCTCTTGGCAAACACCCATTCAGAAGCAACGCGGCCGCGAGAAGACTCGTGAAGGACTCGGTTTTCACATTTTCCTCCGCCAAACCTCGGGCGGCGCCCCCTTCACCGCCCATTTTGTTTTACCCAATCACCCCAAGATTCTTCCCCACATTCATGAACGCTCCTAGTCCCTTGTTCAGGTCATCCTTCGAGTGCGCAGCAGAGATCATCACGCGGATGCGCGCCTTGCCCTGCGGGACGGTCGGGTAGCCGAGCGCCATCGCGAATACGCCTGCTTCGAACAGTTCGCGGCTGAATTGCTGCGCCAGAGGCGCTTCGCCGAGCATGACTGGCGTGATCGGCGTGGTGCTCAAGCCTGTGTCGAAGCCGAGTTTCTTCATCTCGGCCTTGAAGTATTTGGCGTTGTCCCACAGTTTGTCCACCAGTTCGGTCGAGCCTTCGAGGATGTCGAGGGCGGCGATGCAGGCTGCCGCGTCCGGCACGGTGACGGCGGAGGAAAAGAGGAACGGGCGGCCGCGCTGGCGCAGCCATTCGACGATGACCGCGTTCCCGGCGACCACGCCGCCCATCACGCCGAAGGCCTTGGACATCGTCCCGACCTCCACGTCCACTTTGCCATGCAGGCCGAAGTGGTCCACGATGCCGCGCCCGCCCTTGCCGAGCACGCCTTCGCCGTGGGCGTCATCCACCATCAGCAGAATGTCATAGCGCTGTGCCACCGCATAAATCTTGTCGAGTGGGGCGACGTCGCCGTCCATGCTGAAGACACCATCCGTGATGATGATGGCGCGGCGGAATTGGGCGAGATTTTCCTTGATTTGTGCCTCCAGCGAGGCCGCGTCGCAGTGCTCGTAGGGGATGATCTTCCCGCCGGAGAGACGGCAGCCGTCAATGATGCTGGCGTGGTTGAGACGGTCGGAGAAAATCACGTCTTCCTTGCCGACCAGCGCCGGGATGGTGGCCAGGTTGGCGGTGAATCCGCTCTGGAAGGTGATGGCTGCCTCGACGCCTTTGAAGGCCGCCAGCCTCCTTTCGAGCTCTAGATGCAGGGTCATCGTCCCGGCAATCGAGCGCACCGCGGCCGGGCCGATACCGAAGCCGTCAATGGCTTTCTTGGCTGCGGCGGTCAGTTGCGGGTGGTTCGCCAGGCCGAGGTAGTTGTTCGAGCAGAAGTTGAGCACCTGCTTGCCATCCACCGTCAGCCAGGCGCCCTGCGGCGAGCCGATGGTGCGGATGCGGTTGTAAAGGCCTGCGGTTTGCAGGTTATTGATTTCTTGCTGGATCCATTCAGTTTTTTTGGACATGCTGGACTCCCAATTTGTAATGTGTATCGCTGCCCATTATATCGCTTTTGGGCCCTTCCCCGGCAGCGCCCCCTCCCGGCCTCCCCCAAATTCCAAAGAGCGTGGAATTTGGGGGAGTTGATCCGTAATGCTCGAACCCAAACGCCCCCTCAAAGTTTTCCCTTCGACAAGGTTTCGACAGGCTCAACCTACCAGATTGGGAATTGGAAATCCGCAAGGCTGTGTGAAAGTCTGTGATTTTGGGCGGTATAATTACTTCTGGAAATCATTATGACCAAAATCTATTTGGGTGTGTTTCATTATCAGTTGAAACCGTCCCGAAGGTTGGCAAAAAACGATCAAATTTTCTCAGCAAAACCTTCGGGACGTTCTTACTTCAACTCATTTGAAACACACCCAAACGAATTTCAAAGCAATTACACATACGAGTAAAGAACCCTCTGTTATGGGTAGAGGAGATGATACAATGAACGGACAAACGATGTCTCTCGAACAAATCCGCGTGGCTGGCATGGAAGCGCTGGCGCGTGAACTTGGCATTGTGGGTATGGTGCGTTTCTTACAGCAATTCGAAACAGGACACGGCGATTACTCCAAAGATCGCCACGAATGGCTGGATAATCAGGATATGGACACCGTCCTCAAGCGGATTCGCGAGAGGAGAGAAGCCAACAAGAAAGCAAATTAACCAAAACAACGCATCTAATGGGCGCGTCCCTTTTCATCCTTCATCCTCCCTAATTCATCCTTTCCTATGACCCGCCCTCTCAAAGTCTTCCTCTGCCACGCACATACCACTTCGTGGCACAGGCGCGGACCGTGACCCCGTTCG
>JASEHI010000145.1 GCA_030018695.1 Anaerolineales bacterium | reverse complement strand
ACATTGCCCTGGTGCACCAGAAGCGCTACGCGGATGCCTACTGGGCCATCCGGCGCGAACACCCATTCCCCTCGGTGTGTGGACGGGTGTGCAATCATCGTTGTGAAGACGCCTGTTCACGTGGAAAGTACGATGAAGCGGTGAACATCATGGCCATCAAGCGTTTCGTCGCCGATTGGGCCTATGCTCACCGGGATGAATTACCGAATATGCGCGATAAATCTTTGGTTGGGACCCCATTCACGCACAATCCCCCGCCGACCGGCAAGAAGGTGGCGGTCATCGGCGCGGGTCCAGCCGGCCTGACCGCCGCGCTGGATTTGGTGCGCCTGGGGCATGCTGTAACGGTCTTTGACTCCTTACCGAAAGCCGGCGGCATGATGCGGGTAGGCATCCCACCACACCGTTTGCCGACCGAAATGCTGAATTGGGAGATCCAACAAGTGGTTGACGAAGGCGTGAAACTGCGCCTCAACACCTGGGTGGATGACATCCCCGGCCTGCTTGAACCCCCGAACAGCGGGGGCGAAAGCAGTTCCGCCGCGCTGGGCGGCCCTTACGATGCAGCCCTCATCGCCACCGGCGCGCATGCAGCCAAGAAATTACCCATCCGCGATTCCAACCATCCCGACAACTGGCTCAGCCTGGACGTTTTGCGCAAGGCCTGCCTGGGCGAGGATGTTCCAGTAAAGGGCAAGAAAGTGGTCGTCTTGGGCGGCGGCAACGTGGCTTTGGATACCTCCCGCACGGTGCTGCGCCTGGGCGCGGCCGAAGTGCGCATGGCCTGCCTGGAGTCACGCGGCGAGATGCCCGGCTTCGAGTGGGAAGTGGCCGTGGCCGAGGAAGAAGGTATCCAGATGTTCCCGGGCCGGACGTTCAAGGAGATCATGATCCGGAAGGACAAGATCACCGGCGTGCGCTGTATGCAGGTGGAGTTCCGCGGCTTCAAGCGCGGCCGCCCGGACTTCAGCGAGATAGCGGGTAGCGAGCATATCCTGCCGGCCGATATTGTCGTCTGGGCCATCGGGCAGGCGCCCAACTTCTCCTTCCTGCCAGAGGATGGCAGCATCAACACCCGCTTCCCGGTCGGCGTGCAGGCGGACGAGAACATGATGACCACCATGAAGGGCGTCTTCGTGGCGGGCGACGTGCGCCGCGGGGTGACCTTCTTCGTCGTGGACGCCATCGCCGAAGGCCACAAGGTGGCGCGTTCGATTGACCGTCATCTACGCGGCGAAAAGGGTCTACCTGAGCCGCACAAACTGCCAACCGTAACATTGACCCCGGATGAGATCGAGGCGAAGTTCAGGAGCGGTGAGGCCTCGCCGGAGCCGCGCGTTCCCATTAAAAGTATCCCGCTCGAGGCGCGCGTCCACAACTTCCGCGAGGTGGATCTGACCCTGAGCGAAGAAGAGGCGCTGACAGAGGCAGAACGCTGCCTGCGCTGCGGGGTCTGCTCAGAATGTCTGGAATGCCTGGTGGCTTGTGAACGAGGCGCCATCAACCACGAGATGCAGGAAGAGCGGCTTGAATTAACCGTAGGCAGCATCCTCCTGACCACCGGCTTCAAGGATTTCGACCCGCGCCGCATCCCTGAACTAGGCTACGGCAAACTGGAGAACGTCATCACGGCGATGGAATTCGAGCGCCTGATCAATCCCAGCGGGCCGACGAGCGGCAAGGTGCTGCTCGAGAACGGCCAGCCGCCCAAGTCGGTCGCCATCCTGCACTGCATCGGCAGCCGGGATAGCAAGTACAACGAGTACTGCTCGCGGGCCTGCTGCATGTACTCGCTCAAGATCGCCCAGTTGGTGCATGATTATGTCGGCGCTGAAGTCCACGAGGTTTATCGTGACATGCGCTCCTTCGGCAAAGGCTACGAGGAGTTCTACAACCGCACCGAGCAGATGGGCGTTCATTTTTATCACGGGCGCGTGATGCAAATTGACAATCTGCCGGATGGACAATTGCGCGTGATCTGGAACGAAACCTTCCACAACCAACCCGGGCATGTCGAGGTGGATCTGGTCGTGCTGGCTACCGGTTTCGAGCCGCAGGCGGATACTGGAACGGTAGCCGCGACCTTTGGCATCAGCCGCAGCCGCGACGGGTTCTTCCTCGAGAAACATCCGAAACTGGCGCCAGTCGAGACGGTCAACGAGGGCATTTACCTGGCCGGCGCCTGCCAATCTCCTAAAGACATCCCGGATAGCGTGGCGCAGGCGGGCGGCGCGGCGGCCATCGCCCTCTCATTGATGGATCAGGGCGTCATCGCCATGGATCCATCCATCGCCAGTGTATCCAACCTGCACTGTTCGGGCTGCGGCCAGTGCATCACAGCTTGTCCATACGACGCAATTGAATTACAGCGCGACGAATCCAAAGACCCTTATCATGCCAGCGTCAACGAGTACCTCTGCAAAGGCTGCGGCACTTGCGCGGCGGCCTGTCCCAACAAAGCCATCTCGCTGATCCACTTCGATGACCTTCAGATTGTTGACGAAATGATCGGAGCCTTATCGGTGGATTTTTCTGTGCGCAGCACCCTTCGGCAAGCTCAGGGCAGCGCCTACTCGGTTGAAGTAAGCTGATCTAAAACAAGGAGCATGCAAAATTACACTATGAACCGCTCAAAGATACTGACCGGCGTTTACGTCTGCCACTGCGGCACGAACATCTCCGCCACCGTGGATGTGGCCGAGGTAGCCAACTTTGCCAAGAGCCTGGAAGGCGTCGCCATCGCCCGCGATTATACCTACATGTGCTCCAACCCGGGCCAGGAGCTGATCAAGCAGGACATTCAAGAGCTTGGCCTCAACCGCGT
>JASEHI010000144.1 GCA_030018695.1 Anaerolineales bacterium | reverse complement strand
CAGGATTGGCCTTGAGAGAGAACGCAATCGCCACAATCACCACGATCACCAGCAACGCGCCGAGCATCGCCCAGCGGCGCGTCAGAGCAGACCGGCGGCGGGCCGCCGCCCGTTTGGCGGCAATGTATTTTCTAGACATGGAGTCCTCGCTTTTCTTTAAAGTTTTGGCTCTCTGGGATTTGCCGTGATTCGTACACGGATTGCACGGATTTCACGGAGTCTCACGGAAAAAACCCTATAAAATCCGTGTTTTTTCCGTGTTGATCCGTGTAATCCGTGTCCAAAAGGTTTTTATCACGGCGATTCCCAATGAGCCAAAGTTTTCCTTTGGGTGCTGGTTGGAACAAAATGTCACGCTTGAAGATTGACCTACCCAATTTTTCCTTCCAATCTCTCCCGCCGGTGCTCCAACTCTTCCATCCAATGTCTGTACTGGTAACGCGGAATATCCTGTTCGCTCACCAGTTCCACCGCGCGGCGCGCCCAGCGCAGAGCCTCGACGGGGTCTTTGAGACGGTGCTCGTGGTGCTTGGCTAACTCCACGCAGGCATAGACGTGCCCCTGCGCGGCGGCCTTTTCCCATAGTCTGACGGCTTCGGCCAGATCCCCGCGGCGGCGTTGCAGAATCGAGAGACGCTGCACAGCCGGCCAAAAGTCGGCTTCAGAGAGACCATCCTCCAGCCCGCGTTCGTAGAGCCGGGCGGCCTCGTCCCATTTGCCCAGATCTTCGAACAGTTTGGCCAAGGCGATGCGATCCAAGCCATGCTGAATGGACTCGTGCAACGGCTCGGCCAGCATGTGACTGACATGCTTGAGCAGCGCTGCCAGGGCGACGATGTCCATGGCGTTATGATAGAACACCCCCGCCAGCGGACGGGCGTCGCCGCTGCGCAGGTAATCGAAATAGAGATAGGGAATTTCGTAGCCAGGCACTTCCTGGCTGCTGCGCGGCGCGCCCAACACGTTCTCTTCGATGTACTTCAGCGAGCGGCTGGGGAGACGGTCGCGCCATAAGCGCCTGGCCAATGGCAGTAAATCTACATGGGAGTAATCTTTGAATGGAATGGGGATGTTGTGTAATGAGTAACGAGTGACGAGCAGCGGCGCGTCGAAAGCCTTGCCGTTATACGTCACCAGGGCCTGCGCCGGGGCGAGGAAATCCGCCAGGGCTTCGAGCAGGGCCGGCTCCTCGCCTGGATCACGCATGAAGAACTGGAGCAGGCGAAATGTCCCGGCCTCGAAGCGGCCCGCGCCGACCATGAAGGCATACGTCCCGGTACCGCCGGAGAGTCCGCTGGTCTCGGTGTCGAGGAAAGCAAAGGCTTCGAGCGGCAGGTCGGCGAGACGCATGTCCTTGGCCCACTGCGCCAAGGTCTGCAGAGGAGCAATGGGGCAAAGGGGAACAACGCCGTGACGGTAATCGAGCGGATAATGGTTTTCGTAGACAAAGGTATCGCCCGCGCGCGTGGCAATATAGCGCCCGTCCATCACTTCTTCGATGGTGACGACGGTTTTCGGTTTAGGCTGCGGCGGAAGCAGGTCTGAGGTCCCGATCGTGACGCCCAGGGATTTGAGTTTTTCGGCCAGGGATCGAGCAGGCATGAGGCGATTATATCGCAGGCTGAGGGTTCACCCAGGCGGTGTCCATGCTATAATCAAAACGGAGGTTGGTATGCCTGAAAAGTTGCTGAATTACGAGGAACTCTTAGGGCAGGAAGTTCAACACACACCTGCGGAATACTGGCCGAATCTGCTTCAACTGGTACGCTTGTTCCGCGAAACAGTAACGCTCAACCCGGCAGCGCAATCCTTTCGCCAGGGCTGGCAGGAAACCATGAGCGGTCAAACTCAGGATATCGCGCATCTCTGGGAAGGAATTGATGCCGAATAGCCGGCGCGCGCTTGAATTCACGCCTGAATTCAAGCGAAACTTGCGCATGCTTGCCAGAAAATACCGGCATATCCGTTCAGACTTGGAGTCTTTGCTGTCCGATCTTCAAGAAGGAAACACACCCGGCGGCCAAGTCTCAGGTACAGGTTATGCCATATTCAAAGTGCGGGTAAAAAATCGTGACGCTCAAAAAGGCAAGAGGGGAGGCTATCTCGCTTTGTTGCAAACCTCTCCATAAGAACAATCTGCATCTCCAGGAGGCATCATGACTCTTTCCATTCCTGTAAAGGGCCGGTCGAGAGAAGATGTGTTGTCTGCCATGCGCGCCGCTCGCGACGACGATATCAAGTGGGAACAGGGGCGCGTCTTCGGGCTGGTCTATCACATCTCAGACGAGATTGATGACCTGCTCAAAGAAGCCTTCACCATGTTCTTTGCCGAGAACGGCCTCAACCCGACTGCCTTTCCCAGTCTGCGCAAATTCGAGACCGAAGTGGTCGCCATGACCGCCGCGCTGCTCGGCGGCGACCCTTCGATTGTCTGCGGCAACATCACCACCGGCGGCACCGAAAGCCTGCTGATGGCCGTCAAAACCGCCCGCGACTGGGCGCGCAAGCATAAGCCAAATATCCGTGAGCCGGAGATGGTGCTGCCGGTCACCGCACATCCGGCTTTCGACAAAGCGGCCGACGTAAATTCTCCGGCGCAGTGGCAATGTTTATCGCTTTACAAGCGCTGGAGCAGTTCGGCTACCAGACGCCGCCGGAGGGCGTGACCTTCTTCACCCAGCCGGATAGCGCAGTGTTGGCCATCCGCATCCTGATTGGCCCGCTCGGCGCGGCGCTGTTATTCAGCGCAGTGTTGATGGCCTGGTTCTACCCGCTGACGCGCGAACGACATGCGCGGATAAGGAAGCTGCTGGCGAGGAAAAAAGATCGTGCCGAGTAGGCGCTGCCCTGAGTTCATCGAAGGGCGCTGCCCTGAGTTCATCGAAGGGCGCTGCCCTGAGTTCATCGAAGGGCGCTG
>JASEHI010000143.1:1328-3406 GCA_030018695.1 Anaerolineales bacterium | reverse complement strand
GTTGAACTCATACCAGCCCTCATCCGATAAACGACAGACCAGCATGACGTCGTTGGTATTCTTGCCGCGGTTATCGGCGAAAACGTCAATGCGGACATTCTTGTAGATGTAGGGATCGTACATCAAATACGCGTACAGATATTGACCGGTAATATTGAATACCAGCATGCCATTATCGGTGTGAATGTCTAATTTTGTTGGATCGCCGTGTTTTACTTCGTATGTCCAATTGGGAATTAAACCGTCGAATTCCTCGGTAAAGTAGTCCGGTGCCTCAGATGGGGCTTCGGTCGGCTGGACTTGGACGGGCGGCGGTGGCTGGGTGGGCTGAATCTGGGGAGGCGGTGGTGGCTGGGTGGGCTGAATCTGGGGAGGCGGTGGTAGGGCAGTGGGGGTCGTAACGGTGCCGCACGCCAAGCCGACCAACAGGATCAACCCGGCCAGTGCAAAGAATGGAACAAGTAAACGAGATTTCATGGGATTCTCCTCTCTTACAAGTAGTGAATTTGTATTACAGCGCAATGTTGCTAAAGTGATCCCGTTAACATGTCATTCTGAGCACCCGGCGCTCTTCCGGGTGCAAAGAATCTCCGTTTTGCGTAGTGGAGACCCTTCAGGCGCACAGGCTTGTCCTGAGCGAAGTCGAAGGAACGCGCCCTCAGAGCCTGACCTGAGTGAAGCGAAGGGGTGACATTTTGAGTAGGTTTTCTTGAACTTTGCGCTGTAATATTTGGCCTGCTAATAATAAGAGTATAGCATGAGATTCAAAATATGCAACCCAAAAACGCGCCGAGTTTTGGCGCGTTCTTGTTAAGTGGAGATGGCGGGAATCAATTTTTGGTGAGGGCTGTGATTAAAAGACTTCGACCAGCGGTATAATCACTGGTCGAAGTCGTGTGGAGATGGCGGGAATCGACACTTGGTCCTGGGCTTTCGCCCCGGCGTTGACTATCTCTTGAAGTGGCTTGTGCCATTTCTCCGGCGTATTGTAGGGAGATTAGATTATGGTTGACGTTGAACTTGCCTATGCCGCTGGCCTCTTTGACGGGGAAGGTTCGCTGTCACTGGTTCGTCAACACGGGAACCGTTGGCCTTCTCCTCAAGTGTCTGTGGCTTCTACGGATTACGAAGTCGTTCACTGGTTTCAGGTTCGTTTTGGTGGGAGCATTGTTACGAAGCAACCTCGTATGTCAACCCATTCGGTCTCTTACGATTGGCGGCTTACAGACCGTCGTGCGCTTACATTCCTTGAGGCTATTCGCCCATATCTTGTCATCGAACGTAAGATACGGCGAATTGACCTGTTGCTTAACGATTATCTTGCCTGTACGCCACGCAATGGGCGGTACTCGGAAGAAATGGTAAAGCGGAAGCAGGCGCTGATCGAGACCTTTTTCTCCTTACCCTAGTACTCCATATTACGGTTGTAATTTAGGAGCCTATGAGTCGATGCAGGGCTTATCCCTTTCGGGTTCACCCCTCAGGGTTAGCATCGGCATAAGCCGGTGAGCTTTCCCTGATTAAGCCGGATTTTTCCCTGCATGTCGCCAAGCAGGGGGGCTCATTTAGTTGTTAAAGAACCCGCGTCCGAAAGAATCGACCCACGGAAATCTACGAGCGTAGCCGGTTGAGGCTCGTCACCGCAGGTCACACAGCCGGCAAAGCTGACCTGCAGCCAGTCGCTCGGATCCGAAGACCCTCTTTCGCACACTTAGCGACATCCTGTGCGGCACTCCGCCTTTATGACGCCCGATCCTGCCACCCGGCGGAGAACGGGGCAGGCGGACGCGGCCTCGCTTCTAGGGAGACCGGCTGTTATGCGCTCGCCTCTTCGGCTAGCTTAGAGCAAGCTTAGGCAGCGAGGGGCATAGCAGCGTAGGAAGTGCGGTTGGCACTTGATTTTTGCGCTGGTTTAACGAGTTCGGCGCCTCTCGGCTCGCATTCCGGGACCAGCCTCTTCCGTCGAAACCTGTCATCCCCAGAAAACGGGGACTTTCCCCAAAGTACGGGGACTTTCCCCAGAAAACGGGGACTTTCCCCAAAGTACGGGGACTTTCCCCAGAAAACGGGGACTTTCC
>JASEHI010000143.1:0-1236 GCA_030018695.1 Anaerolineales bacterium | reverse complement strand
GACATTGCCCGGTGGTTTGATTATAGCACAAACATGATATACTCGCGCCGAAGGCCTAATCGGCTGAAACTTCTAAAACCCGGTGGGGTTATTTTTAGTAGACCCCTCCGGTAAGGTGATAGTGTGCCGGAGTATAAAGAGGACAAAATCCTGGCGCGTGCCTCCCAGGGTGATCAAGAGGCTTTCGGCGTCCTATACGAGCAGTACGTAGAGCGTATCTTCAACTACGTCTATTATCGCACTGGAAACGTACACGATGCTGAAGACTTGACAGCCCGTGTTTTTTACCGCGCCATGCACCACATCCACAATTACCGCGACCGGGGCGTGCCATTTTCAGCCTGGTTATATCGCATCGCCCATAATCTGGTTGCCAACTGGCATCGTGACCGCAGTCGCCGGCAGGAGATCCCGCTCGACGATGCGCCCACACTCCACTATAAGGGCAATCCACCCGAAGTAACGATGATGCTGTCCGAGGAGCGGGAGGCGTTGCTCAAACTTATCCGCCGCCTGCCAGCCGAACGCCAGCACCTGTTGATCCTGAAATTTGTGGAGCAAATGTCCAACGCCGAGATCGGCCGGATCATGGGACGCAGCGAGGGCGCGGTGAAAAGCCTGTATCACCGCACGCTGTTGGCCTTGCGGGATGAGGTTGGTGGAATTGATTTGTTGGAAGGAGGATAAAATGCTGCGTATTATCACCGATGGCGCCGCCGATATGCCGGAAGGCTGGGGAGAAGAGTACGATATTCGGGATTCAATCATGACTGATCTTTCGATCTCGGTGGCCGCCAATCTTGGACCTGGCACGGTCGGCCTGGTTGTTTATCCGGTAGGAGAGTGACAATATGGAAATGACACGACGTTTGGTGGAGGCCTCAAAAGGTAAGGCTGCTTTGATAGAGAAAAGGCTGGCAGGCATCCTGAAACCCGTCCTGCCGCGCCAGGAATTCGTGCGCAACCTGCGTCAACGAATCCAGGTTACCAATCAACCTGCCATCGTCCGCAGGTTCCCGCAGCGACAATTTATACTCCTGCTCATCGCTGGCTTAGTCTCCAGCGCTATTTTGTTGGTGATGGGTGTGCGCGCCTTTTTTTCGCTGTTGACGGCCTTGGGGATCATCCAGCAGGCTGACCGGCAACTCAAATGCCAAAGAAAAATTTCCCTCCGGCGTGTTTAAGAACGTCCCGAAGGTTTTGCTGAGAAAATTTGATCGTTTTTGCCAACCTTCG
>JASEHI010000142.1 GCA_030018695.1 Anaerolineales bacterium | reverse complement strand
ATATTTTATCGTAGTTTGTGACGACTCTCGTGATAGAAAGGTGATTTTTGTCATTCTCCGTTTGGCTACAATGGCAACCCTTCGCTTACTGAAGTGATCGCCTACATCGCTTATCTTGTGGCGATTTTTCTCGGACTGCGTACAGCGCAGCAAGCATTGTCCTAACCCGGACAATTCGGAACCGAGGCTCACGTGGAATCCTGATTTTGTCGTATAATTGGGATCACAAAAAAGGAGAAATACTAATGAGAAAAGGTGTATTTGCTCTTGCCTCACTAACCCTTCTCTTTCTGCTGACCGGTTTCCTTTTGGCTGCCTGCGCACCAAGCCAGACTCCCAGCGAGCCGACGCCTGGCCCGGTCACCGCCCCCACCAACGTCCCGCCCCCTGCTGCCGCTTCGACCACGCCGACGACTGACCCGATCACCACCCCCACCAACGTCCCGCCCTCTGCTACTGCTCCGACAGACAGTCAACCCACCACGAACACATTCGATGGTCAAACGCTCCTGCAGGAACGCTGCACCGTCTGCCATTCCCTGGAGCGGGTTGCTTCGAAGCACAAGACTGCCGATCAATGGAAGACGACGGTTGGGCGGATGGTTGGCGAAGGCGCGCACCTCGATGCACAGGAACAGCAAACGCTGATTGATTACCTGGCGCAGACTTATCCGTAAACATGTAAAGCGGGACTGGACGCGGGTCGCCGCTGGGGTGGTTATGCGCCCCTCCCAAGTCTCAGGTGACAACGTCATAGATGATCTGGCGCAGGGTGGACAAGTCCAGGTCCTTCTTGTCCAGGAAGGCCACCGCGCCGGATTGCAGCCCCTGGCGGTGGAACTCGCGGTCGGGGTAGGCGCTGATCAAGATGATGCGACTTTGAGGGCAGATGGCCTTGATGCGCCGCGCGCACGCGATGCCGTCCTCGTCCCCCAAGACGACATCAATCAGGGCAAGTTGCAGCTCGATGCGCTGGGCGAGATGAACCGCGTCTGGGATGCCATCCGCCTCGTAAATGGTCGCTTGGGGGCACAGCTTGCCGATCATGCGCTGCAGTTGCTTGCGATAGCGAACGTTATCGTCCACGACGAGGATGGCCAGGCACTTCTGGATACCCGCCCCAGCCGGAACGCCGGCTTGAGCAGCCTCCTGCCCCGGTGTCCCCAAGATGTGAGGGTGACGCATAATAAAGTTCACTGCCTCCAGCCGGCTTTGGACGTCGAGTTGCCGGTATAGGCGCGTCAGGTGGTTCTCGACCGTTTTAACGCTCAGCCCCGTTTCCTGGGCGATGGATTGATTGTCGAATCCCTGCTGCAACAGACGCAACAGGTCGCGCTGGCGGTTGGTCAGCGCCGGGATGGCCGCCGTGCCTTGATGTGTCCCCACCAGCTTGCCGATCAACGAACTGGAGATCCAGCGTTCGCCCGCCAGCACCCTCTCAACCGCCAGCTTCAGGTCGTTGAGGGGTTGGTCTTTCATGTGATATCCGTTGACCCCCACCCCCAGCAGTCCCTGAACGTAGATGTCGTCATCGTAAGCACTGACCACCAAAATCTTCAGAGAAGGGTAAAGCGCCCGGGCCTTGCGAATGGCCGTGATCGGCTCGAAATCGGGCATGGTCACGTCAAGCAGCAGGCAATCTATTGGCTCCCGTTCCAGAGCCGCGAAGACCTGCGGCCCGTTTCCCACCTCGGCGACCACTTCCAGGCCGGGAATTTCCTCGATCGTCTTGCGAATGCCGGCCCGCACGATGGCGTGATCGTCGGCCAGCAAAATTCGAACATTGCCCATGCGCTATTTATACCACTGTTAACCTCATGTATAATCACCCTGTCGGCGAAGAAGTTTATCCTCTCTTTGATTCGGGCTATGGAACCTCTCTTACGCGTCGTCAACCTCTCCAAATCCTTTGGCACCCTGCCGGTCATCCAGCAGGTGAGTTTTGAAGTCCAACCGGGCGAAGTCGTCGGACTGACTGGAAGCATTGGATCGGGAAAATCGGTGCTGGTGATGCTGCTGGCCGGCCTGTATGAGCCAAACGAAGGTGACATCCATTTCGCCAACAAACGCCTGGGTTGGCCTTTCGCCGCACAATCCCTGGGAATTGGCGTCATCCATCAAAGACCCACCCTCGCTGACCAGATGGATGTCGTCAGCAATATCTTCCTCGGAAACGAAATCGGCTGGCCGGCCAGGTTGGGCTGGCTCAAAATACTGAACCCCCACCGAATGTATCAGGAGGCAAACCGCATCCTGGCGCAGCTCGGCGTACCGGTCAACTCGGTGCATGAAAAAGTCTCCAACCTGTCCGGTGAACTGCGGCAGATGATCGCCATCGCCCGCGTGCTCACCTACCCGTCAAGCATGGTCATCGTTGATGAACCCACCGTCCTCCTGAGCTACTCCTACCAACAAACGCTGCTCGGCCTGATTCAAAACTGGCGGCAACAGGGAGTCGCGGTACTGTTCAGCAGTAATGACCTGAACCACCTCTTCGCCGTCACTGACCGGATCATCATCCTGCATCAGGGGCGCAAAGTCGCCGACCTGCGTACTGACGAAACGACCCGCGAAGCCGTCGTCAGCCTACTGCTTGGGACAGTGGATCCACAAAAACCTGCCCCCGCCATCTGGGACTTTGATAGTTATGAACGCATCCGAGAACATGCTGAAAAGTTGCGTTATCACCAAATGCTCTTGGGAAAGCACCTGACTACTGAAGCCACCCTTGATCGCCAACTGACCGAGCAATTGGCTGAGCAAGTGCAGACCCTCGACCAGGCCAACCTGGCCTTGCTGGAAGCGCAACGTCGGCTCTTATCGGAGCGTGAGCAAGAACGCAAGCACCTGGCGCGCGAGCTTCACGACCAGGTGATCCAGGATTTGCTGAGCATCAACTACGAGTTGGAGGGGATGGAAACTGAGCAGGCTGTGTCGCCGGCTCTGGCCAATGATCTATCCGCTGCCCGCCAGGGCATCCGCGAGTTGGTGGACAACCTGCGGCGCATCTGCGCCAACCTGCGCCCGCTGACGATTGACAGCCTCGGCCTGGGCGCCGCGCTGCAATCCCACACCCGCGACTGGTCGGCGCGAACAGGGGTCAAGGTTAACCTAAACTTAGATGCGAACCTGGGACGCCTGCCCGAAGCCACCGAGTTGTCCATCTTCCGCATCGTTCAAGAGGGGTTAAATAACGTCTGGCGGCACGCTCAAGCCTCCTGTGTACATATTAACTTGCAGCATACCTCGCCACGCACGCTGATGGTTTCTTTGCGCGACGATGGACTGGGATTGTCCGAGGATTTTGACCTGACAGCACTCACGACCAACGGTCATTATGGACTGGTTGGAATCAGCGAGCGGGTGGCGCTTTTAGGGGGACGTTTTCGCTTGCAACGCCTGCCAGAAGGTGGTTCGCTGCTCTTGGTGGAGATCCCTCACCCGAGGGTTGATGTCAACCCAGACGCGACCTGATCGGGCTGCCCGCAGAACGGGGGGAATCCCCATATGCGCTAACTTAAGCATGGAATCTGTGGTGTGAACTTAGCCAAAAGGT
>JASEHI010000141.1 GCA_030018695.1 Anaerolineales bacterium | reverse complement strand
AGTGGGACAAGTCTATAGACTTGTCCTACGCGCTCCAGATGACAACCTTTGCGTGGACACGGGCAGCCACTGGTCTAAGCTTTCGGTTGACCAGCAGCAGGGCGATCAGCGTAAGCGCAGACAGGATGACCAACATGACTGCGCCGGTTATGCCAAGAAGCACCCCCAACGCATCTGGCTGGTTCCCGGCCAGGAAGACACGCAGGCTCCCGAAGACGATCATCACAGTCAGGGCGTTCCAGGCACTATGGATGAGAACGGATAGGCCGTACAAGCCCAACAGTCGCTGGATACGCCGCTCCTGCCAGGCTGAGGCGATACCCCAGCCCATCAAACCAGTCGTCAGGATGTGCATCAGGCTTCCACCGGCGCGCGCCACTGCAATCGCTCCCCAGTCCTCCCCGACGCTGCTGGCCACCACCAGGCCCTCCACCAGGGCGAACCCTGCCCCGCTCAAAGCGCCGAGGGCGAATCCCTGGGCGGGTGAGTGCAAACGTCCCGCCATCAACCAGACCGGGATGGGCTTGACCAATTCCTCGATCAAAGGCACCAGGCCAGACATGACGAAGAGGGCTGACAGGATCACAAGCGGATTCATCAGATAAGGCGCAATGACCATCAGGATGGTATCCAAGTCCATGGTTGAGGATAATTGTGCCTTTATCTGATTGAAAGCAGCCATCCATTCGGGGTGGGCAGCCAGAAGCAGGAGGCTCAAAACCACAAAGCCGAGGTAGATCAGGAACTCGAGCATTGCAGCCAGGCCTGGCCCGGCCAACATCCCGACCCCAAGAGTGCTCCACAATCTCTGGCGGGAGCCGAGCGGCAGGCCGCCCAAACCGATCCATGCCAGGGTCAGCACGGGCAGGGCGATCGCCGACAAATACAGAAGGGTCGTCACCAGCCAGCCTATATTGAGGCGGGTCTCGAACATGTATCCTGAAAGGATTGCAGACAGCCAACAGGCCAGGATTACGATCGCTTGCCAGACGCGGATAGGCCGGATTGTGACGGGTGGAATGGGCTTGCCGCTCGATCTCCTCAGGCTGTAATAAAGACCTGGGAGCAGTAGCGCAACGCATAGGAACAGGCCGCCGGGCAGGAGAAGGTTGTTGCCCGCAGAGGCTGCGGTATTCGGTATCCGCGCTGGTTGAGCGATCGCCAGCGCATCATTGAGGAGCAGGAACATTCCGCAGCTAAACATAGCCAG
Organism: Anaerolineales bacterium; assembly: GCA_030018695.1. GTDB lineage: Bacteria > Chloroflexota > Anaerolineae > Anaerolineales > Villigracilaceae > CG2-30-58-95. The sequence goes on along the minus strand of JASEHI010000141.1, from coordinate 2,446 downwards.
AATTCCCATTATGCTCAGGATGGCGAGCAAAATGGATGGCGGGTGGGTGTTGGAGCGAGTCTGCATAAATATCTCCTGCCGACCGAGTAGGCGCTGCCCTGCCTGCCCTGGCGGGCTAGGCCAGGGAGTTAATCGAAGGGTGCTTCTGCGCAAGACCTACTCGGTAGTACAAATTGTCAATCCGCGCTACTTTGGCTCTGTGGGATTTTCCGTGATAGACCGCCAGATGTAGTGCGAAATTAATTTCGCTTTACGCCGTACCGCCAAATATACGGGGGTGTCACGTCTATTCCCAATGAACCGCTACTTTGGCTCTGTGGGATTTTCCGTGATAGACCGCCATTAGATCGGCTTGGAAACGTTCTCCGTCCAGCCCCAGACCCGCGGCCTGCTCCCGCGCCCAGGCCTCGAATTCCTCCGCCGTGAGCGCGGACCATTCTCCCTGGCTGGCGTACAGTAAATCGTGCATCTGCCAGAACTTTCCTTGCAGGTCGGCCGCTTCGACGGCTTGCGCGGCGATAACAGCCTTGTCGTGCTTGCCGCTCAAGGGCAGGTGACGGTAGACCAGCCGCAAATCGTCAGGATGGGTTGCCAGCAATTCCCTCAGACTGGCGGCCAGCCAGGCGCAATTCGGACACTGAAAATCGCTGTAAACAATCAGTGTGACTGGAGCGCCTTGCGGACCGAAAATGTGCTCCCCTTCCAGGATTGGCACGGCATCCGAGGGCCTGGGCGTCCCTGGGCCGGGGAGGATTTTGAGCAACAGACAAGTCGGGAGCGGCGCGGTCGGCGAGGCTATGATCGCGCTGGCTGTTGCAGGAGTTTCAACCTGCGAAAGGGGGGCTTGGTTGCCACACGCGGAAATCAGCAGCGAGAGCAGGACGAGCATGATGGTTATACCGAGTAGGCGTTGTCCTGAGCTTGTCGAAGGGCGCTGCGCACGCAAAGGGGTCATCTTGAAATCGCGGCCTGCAACTCTTGGAACGAAGACATCTGCGCGATTTTCTTCAGGAATGCGCCTAACGATGGGCTTTGGGCGCGCAATTGACGCACCGCCGGGCCAACCGGGTCCTCGCCCGCCGCTCCGCCGGGAACGTCCGCGTAGGCGCCATGGAAGGCAAAGAAGGCCTGGTTGAGTTTGCGGATGGCATAGCCATTCTCCCAAAAGAACTGGCGGCGCAGTTCCATATAGGCTTCAGCTTCTTGAATCTTGCCCTCGGCTAGCAGTTTATCCGCCGTAACGCGCGTGGTGTGCATCTCAGCCCGAAAGTCGAAAGGCTTGCGTGCGCAGCACCCTTCGATGAACTCAGGGCAGCGCCTACTCGGCAAGTCGTTCGGGTCGGCGCGGCCCAGGTTCAGGCCGACAGGCACGGTTTGGGATTTCGCTGCCTGGATCAATTCGGGGTAGTAACGCTGCAAGATGAGGGCGCCGATCTCGCCTCCGGCAATGGAGGCGGTTGTTTCGTTCATGGTACGCAGCTCGGGGGTGGTGTCGTAGTTCAATCCCAGCGGGCGCAGGGTGAGCCAGTTGTGGATCCATTCGTGGGCGATGGTATCGGTCAGCCATCTCAGGTCGGAGGTGCGTAAAACCATGGTTGGGTAGGAACCGATCCCGCCCACCGGCACGACCAGTGAGGAGACATCCAGGCCTTCGTCCACGCGTGCTTCGAGTTCGGCTTGGCGGTCTACGCTCAGGTCGGAGAGCAGCGAGATGCTGGCCTCAGACTGGATTTTATCGCGCCGCGAGACGATCAGGTTGTAAGGCAAGGGGGTGATGTGGAACAGGACGGGCGGGATGGGCTGTCCGCCGCTTGTCAGCCCAAACTCATTGACGACCGCGCTGACTTGCTCTTGAAGTATCGCCTCGGCCAACGGCGCAAGTTCCGCCTGGCGCGCCTTGAGCTGGCTTAATTCCACCCTCAGCCTGGCGGAGGCGGATTCTGGATCCTTGACCTGCGGGTCGGCGTAGATCAGGTTCAGCTGATGCTCATCCTGGAATATTTGCATGGTCAGTTCCAGGTACTCCGCCACGATGCGGTGATGGGCATTGCCATCGAAGTAGTATGGTGCGCCAATTGCGGCCTGGGCGAATTTGACGCCCAAGGCATCCAGGGTCCAGTCGAAATAGTCGAATTCGTAGGGGCGGGTGAAAGCGCGGACACGGTCGGTCGTTTCGACGGGGGCGAGCAGGCTGCTGCCGCCGAGCAACGCGCTGAGACAGCTGAGACAGATGGCATAACCGGCGAAATCAACCGCGCGCCGTAGGCCTAATAATAGGGTGCGAATAACCATGCGGATGATTATAACCACCGGGCAGGCCTTTGGCAAATGCAAACTCATTCCAGAGACTTCGGATGTCTACCCTAACTCGGACAAGCCGAAACCAAAAAGGATTTGGGTGTGTTTCATTTCAGTTGAAACCGTCCCGAAGGTTGGCAAAAAACGA
>JASEHI010000140.1 GCA_030018695.1 Anaerolineales bacterium | reverse complement strand
ATATGAGGCAATTGTCAAGGGTGAGTCGATCGAGGAACCGAGCATTCCAGCTTCGTTCCGCGTGCTGGTCAAAGAGTTGCAGAGTCTCGGCTTGGCTGTCGAAGCTGTCAGCGATAATAGTGAGGTCATCCGCTTTGGCAAGGATGATGAAAAAGCCCACCCGCCAAAATACGAGACTGGCCTTCTTGATTTGGGAGAAAAACTGAGAAGAGATAGATAGTTTTCCTTGACGTGCCTTGAGCGGTATGATAAAATCTTCTCTCGTTGCCTAAAAAGGGCTGATGCTTTGCACTGCCCATCTACGTAATCAAGACAAGTGAGGCCATCAGGCGCGTTTGGTGATGGTCTCATTTATTGACAAAGAACGATATTCTTGTAATGGTAGCCGACTGTGCTACCATGTGGAAATTATTTTCGGAGGCGAATGTGCCCACAATTAACCAACTGATTCGCAAAAGTCGTCAGTCCAAGAAGGTCAAAAGCAAGGCGCCAGCGCTGCTCTATACGCTAAACTCTAATAAGCAGCGTCGTGTTCGTCAGGACAAGGGCGCTCCACAGAAGCGGGGCGTATGCACGGTGGTGCGCACCATGACGCCGAAGAAACCCAACTCAGCTTTGCGCAAGATCGCCCGCGTGCGTTTGACCAACGGCATTGAGGTGACCGCATATATTCCCGGTGAAGGCCACCAATTGCAGGAACACTCGGTGGTACTGGTACGCGGCGGGCGTGTGAAGGACCTGCCGGGTGTGCGCTACCACATCGTGCGCGGTTCGCTGGATACGACCGGCGTGGATAAACGACGTCAGGCGCGATCGAAGTATGGCGCCAAGCGTCCGAAGGAAGCATCTGTTTCGAGGAAATAAGGGTGCCAATCGGCAACCATAATGGAGTATTCACATGCGACGATCTAAACCAGAAAAGCGTGAGATCCTTCCCGATGTCCGCTACAACCATGTTATTATCCAAACCTTGATCCACCACATGCTCAAGCGTGGTAAGAAGAGCACGGCCACGCGCATCATGTACGATTCATTGGATCTAATCAAAGAACGCACCAACGGTAAAAACCCGGTGGAAGTCTTTGACGCCGCGCTCAAGAACGTGTCGCCCATGATGGAAGTGCGTCCCCGCCGCGTCGGCGGCGCCACCTATCAGGTGCCGATGGAAGTCCCCTCGTCTCGCCGCACCACGTTGGCGATCCGTTGGCTGCTTGCCTCAGCGCGCACCCGGGCGGGAAAATCCTTCGCCGAGAAGTTGGCCGATGAATTGATGGATGCAGCCAAGAACGAAGGCTCTTCTATCCGCAAACGAGAAGAAACCCACAAGATGGCGGAAGCCAACCGTGCCTTCTCGCATTACCGCATGTAATTTGCCGAAGGCCTGTCTGCTGCGTTTCGCTTGGCGCAGACAGGCCTACTCGGCGCCACTAGTTCAAGAAAAGATAGGATTCTATGGCACGCGTTTATCCGCTGGAACGGTATCGGAATATCGGCATCATTGCTCATATTGATGCCGGTAAGACGACCACAACCGAGCGCATCCTGTTCTACACCGGCAAGACCCATCGGATGGGTTCTGTGGATGATGGCACAACCGTCACCGACTGGATGGAACAGGAGCGTGAGCGCGGGATTACCATCGTTTCAGCGGCGGTCTCGGCAGAGTGGAAGGGCTATCAGGTCAACATCATTGATACGCCCGGCCACATTGACTTTACGGCAGAAGTACAACGCTCGTTGCGCGTGCTGGATGGCGGTATGGTGATCTTTGACGCTGTTCAGGGTGTGGAGCCGCAAAGTGAGACAGTTTGGCGGCAAGCTGACCGCTATGCCGTGCCAAGGATTTGTTTCGTAAATAAGATGGATCGCCTCGGGGCCTCCTACGAGCGCACAATCGAATCGATCAAGCAGCGCTTGGGAGCGAACCCGATCGCAATGCAACTGCCGATTGGAATGGAGGCCTCGTTCTGCGGCGTCGTTGACCTGATGCACCAGAAAGCCATTTATTGGGATGATGACTTGGGCAAGGAACCGCGCGAGGCTGAAATCCCACCTGACTTGAAAGGACCAGCGGCTGAGGCGCGCCATACTATGGTCGAGAGGATCGCGGAACTCGACGATGGCTTAACTATCAAGTACCTGGAAGGGGAAGAGATCGGCATCCAGGAAATGAAAGCGGTGCTGCGCAAGGCCGTACTCGATAACAGGACTACACCGGTCTTTTGTGGCAGTTCGCTGCGCAACAAAGGCGTCCAAATCGTCCTGGATGCGGTCATTGATTATCTCCCCTCTCCGGCGGATGTCCTGCCGGTTGATGGCACTGATCCCATCAAGAACGAAATCGTCGAATTACCGGCGCGGGATGATGCGCCATTGAGCACACTGGTCTTTAAAATCGTGACTGACCCTTACGTAGGGCGCCTGGCGTACTTCCGTGTTTATTCTGGCACCATCAGCCAGGGCCAGATGGTCACCAATTCAACCAAAGGCAAGCGCGAACGTATTGGACGGTTGATCCGTATGTATGCCGACCGTCGTGAGGACATTACCGAAGTCCGCGCAGGTGATATTGCGGCGGTGCTGGGTCTCAAGGAAAGCTTCACTGGCGACACCTTGTGTGACAGTAAATTGGTCGTGCTAGAGACCATTACCTTTCCAGATCCGGTCATCTCAGTGGCTATCGAGCCTAAGACGGTCGTAGATCAGAGCCGGATGGGCGAGGCGTTAAAAAAGCTATCCGAAGAGGACCCGACCTTTCGCGTCCGCACGGATGAGAATACCGCCCAGACTATCATTTCTGGGATGGGTGAACTGCACCTGGACGTGATCGTGGATCGGATGATGCGCGAGTTCCGCGTGCAGGCTAATGTCGGCAAACCACGCGTCGCCTATCGCGAGTCGATCACGCGTCCGGTGCCGGAAATAAACTACCGTTACATCAAGCAGACGGGCGGTCACGGCCAGTATGGTCATGTCGTCATCTCGCTCGAGCCGGGTGAACGCGGCAGCGGCGTCGTCTTTGAGAACAAGATTGTCGGCGGCGCGATCCCGCGTGAGTACATCTCGGCAGTAGAAAAAGGCACCAAGGAAGCTGCCGAGAGCGGCGTGCTGGCTGGCTATCCGGTCACCGACCTGAAGGTAACGCTCTTCGATGGCTCGTTCCACGAGGTTGATTCCAGTGAAATGGCGTTCAAAATGGCCGCCATCTTTGCCTTCAAAGAAGGTGTTCAGAAGGGTGGGGCGGTGCTGTTGGAGCCGATCATGAAAGTGGAAGCTATCATGCCGGAAGAATATGTTGGTGATATCATGGGTGGATTGAGCGGCCGGCGGGCAATTATTCGCGGTATGGAACCGCGCACAGGCAATGCTCAGGCTATCAGCGCGATGGTTCCGCTGGGCGAGATGTTTGGGTATGCCACCGAATTACGCTCCAGCACCCAGGGGCGAGGGGTCTTTTCGATGGAATTTGATCACTACGCGCCGGTTTCCGAATCGGCGGCGAAGGAAATACTTGCTTCTTAATCAATTACCTTTTCATTATTCACTAGAAGGAGAGATCATTCATGGCGAAGCAGAAGTTCGAGCGGACTAAGCCGCACATGAACGTAGGCACCATGGGACACATCGACCATGGCAAGACCACGTTGACGGCGGCGATCACCAAGTACTGCCAGTTCCTGGGGCAGGCGGAGTACCGGCCATTCGACTCGATCGACAATGCGCCGGAGGAGAAGGCGCGCGGCATCACGATCAACATTGCGCACGTGGAGTATCAGACGGCGAAGCGTCACTACGCCCACG
>JASEHI010000013.1 GCA_030018695.1 Anaerolineales bacterium | reverse complement strand
TGAATACCCCGTAATGCGGAATTCATTCCGCAACCAAAGGCGATATGAATATCGCACTACAAGATCTTCGCGGTTGGCATAATTGCTGAATACCCCGTAATGCGGAATTCATTCCGCAACCAAAGGCGATATGAATATCGCGCTACAAGATCTTCGCGGTTGGCATAGTTTTTACAGAGTTATACTATATAACCTGAAACAGGAGTAATTATGACAGACCCTCAAATACCACCCCGTAAAAAAATCACCCTGCCCTATCTCTTCAAGAAGCTCGCCGATGGCGAACCCATCACCTGGCTGACCTGTTACGACTACCCCACCGCCTATTTGCAGGAGCAGGCCGGCATCGAGATGATCCTGGTCGGCGACAGCCTGGGGATGACGATGCTCGGCTACGATTCCACCCTGCCGGTGACGATGGAAGACATGATCCGCCACACTCAAGCCGTCCGCCGCGGCGCTCCGACCGCCTTCGTGATTGGCGATATGCCTTATATGAGCTACCAGCCCAGCATCGAAACAGCTATACGCAATGCGGGGAGATTTATGGCCGAATGCGGCTGCGACGCGATCAAACTGGAAGGCGGCGCAGCCATGGCTGACCGCATCCGGGGCATCGTGGACGCCGGCATCCCGGCCATCGGTCACCTCGGGCTGACGCCGCAATCGGTCTCCGCCCTCGGAGGTTTCCGCGTTCAGGGCAAGTCGGCCGTGCTGGCCAAGAAGATCGTGGACGACGCCAAATCGCTCGAAAAAGCCGGCGCCTTTGCCATCCTGCTCGAAATGGTGCCGGACCGCGTCTGCAAACTCATCACCGAACGCGCCGAGGGCTGCATCATCATGAGTCTCGGCTCCGGCCCGCACGCACACGGTCAATTGCTCATCTATCACGACATGTTCGGCCTCTACCCCAAGTTCAAACCCAAGATGGCCAAGGTCTACGGCAACGCCGGGGAAGTCATCCTCAATGGCCTGAAAAACTATCAAAACGAAGTCATCGCCAAGCAGTTCCCCCAGCCGGAAAACTGGTTTGGGATGACGGACGAAGAATATAACGAACTCGAAAAGTTGGTTGGATAGTCGTTAGTCTCATAGTCGAATAGTCTTATAACCCAAAGTCGCATGATCTCCGACCAGACTAACAGACTATAAGACTATAAGACTATAAGACTATGCGACTCACGACTTCAAAAGAGGACACAATGACCGATCTACGTAAACTTCTAGCAATTCCGCACGATAGACTCGACGCCATCAACGCCGTCCTGCTCGACCCGGATTCGCGCGTGATGAATGATTTCCTGGCCGTGGTCGCCAAATACGGCACACCGGAGGAGATCAACCGCAAGCACCGCGAATCCCGCAAACTCGAAAACCTGATGGAAAAGGTATCGAAGACCGCGCCGCAGCACCTCAAGGATTTGGAATGGCTCATCGAGCAGCGCGACCAGGGTGTATTCATCCCAGTAGCCGATTACCGCCGCAAAGTGCTGGGGCCGAAAGCGGACAAGATGAAGTTCAAGGATGAGTCCGCAGTCACGCTGGAGGTCAGCGCGCTGCAATACTTCCCCTGGATCCGCCGGATGGCCGAACGCGCCATCCAGGACGGGACGCTCGTCCCCGGGCGCTTCATTGCCGTGCGCAAGATGAAAGAATCCGAGGCGGATGGCGACCTGCCCGCTATCGTTGCTGCGCTGGATATCATCGGCGCATCCTTCGTCGAGACGCTGGACACAAAAGGCACCGACGGCTCCAACCCGCACCTCGGCGGCCCGGCAACCATCACCGGCTACTTCGGCGGGATTGGTCAGCCAAATGAACATGCGCTGATGTGGCTGGATGAGTTTCTGTATTATTACACCAACTACGGCGTTCAGCACGTGTTGAATTTCAACGCCGGGACAATCCTGCTCGGCTTCCTGCTCTACCGCCTGGGCGTGGACATGGAATTCAAGATCTCGGTCTTCTTCGGCTCGGACAATCCCTATCACGCGCTGTGGATCATGACCGCCGCCAAACTGTTCAGCCGCGAGGATGGGACAAGCCCGCTGATCGGCTTCAACTGGTCGAACTCGATCAACAACGAGACGATGGAGCTGACCGCCCAATTCCGCAAGGCGCTCGGCTTCGAGGACGTTGTCCGCTTCGAGCATCACATCGTCGAGACGTGGAAGAGCATCGTCATCCAACCCTACGACCGCCGCGCCGAACTGGTGGAGATTGCCGATCACGTGGCGAACATCTCCGCCAAGCACGAGGGCGGCGACCCCGAGGTCGAGCAAACCCGCGCCCACCCCTCGGATATTTTGGATTACTTCCGCGAGAAGAAGGAAGTCATCGAGGCGGGCGATTGGGACAATCTGCAACTGAACTTCATGGATAAAGTGGATGCCTGCAACCACACCGCCCGGGCGCTGACGGAGCGCGGGTTGAGTTTCGTGGCGGCGAAGAATTTGCATAGGTGAGATGAGTAGGGAGTAGAGAGAAGAGAGTAGTAAAAACCTCCGAGACCTGGAAGTGTCTCGGAGGTTTTGGTTATCCCTCTTCATCAGCCTCAAGAGGCGGGATTTCCTGTTCCTTTTTGCCGAGGAAGATCAGCGCTTCAAGGTCTTCCAAATCTTCTGGGGTGTATTTCTGCACGACTGCTCGGACCTCATCCAAATCGGTATCAGATGCCCAGCCCAACAATGTGCCCAAATCACCCATATCGCGAGTCCGTTGAGCAGACATTTTCATCAAAATAAGGTAAGGTAAGCCAATTACTGGATATCCTGCAGGATCCTGTTTTGTATGCGCTAAAGCTTCTTTCAACCACCTGCATTTGCCAAATATGACATCCAATTCAGTTCCATCAGGTGAGAGCATTAAATAACCAGGAATAGCTAATTTCGAAACAACCCGATAACCTGCCTGTTCCAGAATTTTAATCACCTCAGCGCCATCTTTTTCATGGACAACAATATCCAAATCCTTCGTGGTGCGCTCAGGCATATAAGCACGGGTGGCAACGCCCCCAACAATTGCCCATTGAAAACCCTTCAAAATAGGACGCAGATCAGGCCATGGATTCATAGCCGTTCTCCTTCGCATGAAATCGTGGCCGCTGCCCGTGCCAGGCTTGATACGACGCTTGACCATATCAATCATAAATCGCCTCAGTTGACGCGGAGACAGGTTGCCGTCGGGCGCGATCTTTGCAATGGCAGGCGGGACCAGTAAATCGCTCATACGGATATCTTACTATAACTTTGAAAAATGGGCGAGACAATCGAAGACAGGTGATACAATCAAAGCATTATGATATCTTTCCACTTCCTCACCACCCACGTTGGCAGCATCCCCCACCCGAACGCATACGAAATCGTAAACAAGCTGGCAGGTAAGCTCGACGCGCCTGCCTGGCCGCAACTGCCGCGCCGCACCTTCCGCGAGAACATGTATGCCATGTACTCCCCTGCCCTGCCGGCCATCGTCGAGGACGCGGCGAAGGAGAAAATCTATTTCGACACGCAGCAAGATATCACGCCCGCGCTGGAGGCTTTCTACGAGCATATCCTCGCCGATGATGTGGATCATTTCGCCCTTCTCCCCGATCATGCCTCTGGCTTCTTCGCCATGCTTGAAACGCTCAAATCGCTCAATCCACAATCTGAAATCCTCAATCAACAATGGGTAAAAGGCCAGGTGACCGGCCCCGTCTCCTTCGGCCTGACCGTCACCGACCAGGACCTGCGCGCCAGCCTCTACAATGATATGCTCGCGGATGCCATCCTCAAGAACGCGGCGATGAACGCCCGCTGGCAGGTGCGACAACTCAAAGCGGTGCGCCCGAACGTCATCCTCTTCGTGGACGAGCCGTACATGGCCTCGTTCGGCTCGGCCTTCATTAGCTTGAGCCGCGAGCAGGTCATCGCCATGCTGGATGAAGTTTTCGACGCCATCCACGCCGAGGGCGCGCTGGCGGGCGTCCACTGCTGCGCCAACACAGATTGGGGCATGCTACTGGCAACCAAAGTGGACATCCTCAACCTGGACGCCTACGGCTACATCGAAAACCTGGCGCTGTATCCCGCCGAACTGCGCGCCTTCCTCAATAGGAGCGGCGCAGTGGCCTGGGGCATTGTGCCGAACAACGAGGAGATCTACCACGTCACCGCCGAGGGGCTGGCAAAACGTCTCCGAGACGGGATCAGGCTGGTGTCCGCGAAAGCCGCGGCGCGCGGGGTCAGGATCGAGCCGGAAGAGTTCGACCAGCGCAGCTTGCTCGTCCCCGCCTGCGGGCTTGGTTCGACCAGCGTGGAAATCGTTGAGCGGGTGTTCGAGATGCTCTCGCAAACAGCCGCGCATCTGCGCCAATAATGGAGGCAGGCATGTATATCGTCCACGTTCATGTCCACGTCAAGCCTGAGCAGGTCGAGGCTTTCAAGGCCGCCACGTTGGAAAATGCTCGCAGCAGCCTCGCCGAGCCGGGCGTTGCCCGCTTCGACGTGATCCAAGAGGCCGACGACCCAACCCGCTTTGTGCTGGTGGAGGTCTACCGCACGCCGGGCGACCCGGCTCGCCATAAGGAGACCGCCCACTACAACCACTGGCGGGAGACTGTCGAGCCGCTGCTGGCCGAGCCGCGCACACGCACGGTCTATGCCAACGTTTTCCCGGATGATGGGAACTGGTGACGTGCGCTTCGAGTTTGCCACTGCCAGCCGCATCCTTTTCGGACCCGGGGCCTGCGCGGAAATACCCCAAGCCGCACGAGCGTTTGGCCGCCGCGCGTTAGTGGTAGGCTCTCTCGAACGCAGCGCGCCGCTGCGCGAAGGATTGCGCGCCGCTGGCGTGGAAGCCCTCCTCTATCCAATCACCGGCGAGCCAACCGTTGTGGTCGTGTTAGAGGGTTTGCGGATCGCGCGCGAGGGCGGCTGCGACCTGGTCATCGGCATCGGCGGCGGCAGCGCGCTGGATACCGGAAAGGCCATCGCCGCCCTGCTGACCAATCCGGGGGATATTTACGATTACCTGGAAGTGATCGGGAAGGGAAAATCCTTCCAAGAGCCATCCGCCCCCTGCATCGCCATCCCGACCACAGCCGGCACCGGCACGGAAGTGACGCGCAACGCGGTGATCGTCGCGCCGGAGCAACAGGTCAAGGTCAGCCTGCGCAGCCCATTCCTGCTGCCAAAGCTGGCCGTCGTTGACCCGGAGTTGACCTATTCCCTGCCGCCCTCTGTGACCGCGGCCACCGGCCTGGACGCATTGACCCAACTCATCGAGCCGTTCGTATCCAATGCGGCCAACCCGATGACGGACGCCGTCTGCCGCGAAGGGATGCGCCGCGCGGCGCGCAGCCTATTGCGCGCTTATCAGGATGGAAAGGATAAAGATGCGCGCCAGGATATGTCGCTGGCCAGCCTGTTCAGCGGGATGGCGCTCGCCAATGCCCGGTTGGGGGCGGCGCATGGATTTGCGAGTGTGATCGGAGGGATGTTCCCCGCGCCGCACGGGGCGGTCTGCGCCCGCCTATTGCCTTTCGTAATGGAAGCGAATATGCGCGCCTTGAAAGCGCGCCAGCCTAGCGCCCCCACCCTGGCGCGCTACGCGGAAATCGCGCAAATCCTGACAGGGGACGTTCAGGCGAAAACAGAAGCAGGGATCGAGTGGGTGCAACAATTGCTGGATGAAATGAACATTCCCCCTTTGTCAGCCTATGGCTTGACCGCTGACGCGTATCCTGTCATTGTCGCAGAGGCAAAAAAGTCAAGCAGCATGAAAGGCAATCCGGTAGCGTTGACCGAGCAGGAATTGGTGGGGATTCTGGAGAAGGCTTGCTTGAGACATCATTGGTTATGTTTGCCTACATTCCCTGATACTTCGAGTCGTCCAATTCCTTCTTGAGCTTCTCTTCTTCCGAAATTTCTGGTACTTGTCCCTCGGCCTGTTCCAGCTCCGCTTGTTCAGCCTGGCGTAGTTTCGCCAGCGGCTGGACGCGCACCACCCCCACCTTTCCGCAATATGGGCAGCGGGCCAGTTTGGAGAATCCAAGATTCATGCTGAAGAGCGGCAGCGCAAAGGGACGCTTGCACTTCGGGCAGATCCCACCTCCGCTGATGCCATACTTCCGTTCAGCGCCGAGGGGTAGTTCGGTAAGCTTGCCGCGTCCCATCAGCATCGGAACGACAAATCCCAGGATGATGGCGCCGAATACTACCGCCAACAGCGGGAACATGATCTTCGACGCGGTCTGCCAGCCCTCGTCTGCAGAGACGAAGTTGGCCGTGACCACCTTCGAGCGATATTCGCGCCCGTCCGCTGTGTAACCGACCGCGTACATCTCGTGCAGTCCGAGGGGATAGTTATCGGTGATGAACTGTAGCCTGAATGGCGGCTCGGTATCCTCGCCAATTTTCATCTCATCAATGTAAAACTCCACCCGCACCAGATCGTCCGGCCCGCTGACTTTCATGGAGAACGTGCCTTGAATGTCGCCGGCGCCGGAGGAGTAGCCAAAGTCGCGCGAGAAGGAGAGGATCAGTTCCTCGGTTTGGGCATGAACCGAAGAAGAAACCAACAGACTGACAAGAATAACAAACACAACAGCGATACCCGATTTCTTCATAACGTCACCTTTGCCGTAAAAAATCCGTGCCTTTTCCGTGTCATCCGTGAAATTCGTGTCCCGTTCGTAACCACGTAGGCTTGTCATGCTGAGGTGCGGTTTTTGCGACGAAGCATCTCCCAACGGAGCAGGAGACCCTTCGCTCCGCCAAGAACGCTCCGCTCAGGGTGACAACTCGGCGAGTTCGCGGCTTGGCTGAGTAGTTTCTCGCTTTCTTTTACTTCCACCGCGCCAAAATCCGTGGGGCGGATTGGCAATCCGCCCTACTTCCACCGCGTCAAGATCGACTCGCGCTGGAAGACGCGCGTCGCCAGGTAGACCAGCAGCGCGTCCAGCGCCAGCATGACGACCGCAACGCTTGAGATCACCTGCTTATTCAATACGAACAATCCAGCCATCTGACCAAATAATCCGACCAGCACCGGCACGATGATGACCATCGAGACTTGTTCCGCCACGCGCGGGTCGCTGACGCGCGAGGAAACCATCAGCGCGAAGGCCACGGACATCAGCGCCAGCAGCGGCCCGACGATGAAAATGGCGATCAACCAGCGGGCGTCCAGCAGCGCGCTCAGCAGCATCTTGTTGGCTACCAGCAGCCACGAGCCGAGCGCGAAAAGCCCGAAGGCAGCGTAAGTTGCCAGCACCGCCGGGATGACCGCTGCCAGGCACTTCCCCACCAGCAATTCGATGGTAGTGATGGGTGTCGCCAACAGCGGCTCCAGGCTGCGGGTGGTCTTCTCACCGACGATCGAATACGCTGCGATTGTCACCGGGATGGCCACCGGCACGATCATGAACATCATCATGAACTGGCTGACCATGAAAATCTGGAAGCATTCCGCGCTGTTCACCCCTTCCGGGCACATAGACTGGGTCATCTCGGATGGCAACTGGCTGTCAAGCGCCTCGCCCGTCCTGCTCGAGGCGTCACGCGTCGCGAAGATGATACCCAGGGGGAGGGCCGTCAGCAGCAGCGGCAGGAAGGCCACGGTGAAAATCACCATGCGGTTTTTGAATACCTCCGCCCATTCTTTGCGAATGATGGTTTTGATCTTATTCATAAATCCTCTCACGACTCTCAACGCGAATATCGCGAATTGGCGAATTACGCGAATATAAAAACCATTCGCGGCATTCGCTCATTGGCGCAATTCGCGTTAAAGGTTCTACACATTTTTCACCAACTGCAAATAGACATCTTCCAACGAGTGGCGCAGCTCGCCGACGAACTGCACCTCCGCGCCGGAGTTGACCAGGGCGCGGATGATTTCGGGATTATGCGTCTCGGGATCATCCACCGTTACCAGCAGCTTATTCTCCACGACTTTGACCTCCCGCACGAAGGGCATTGTCCGCAGCACCCCCGCGGATCCTTCGCCTGCCTCCCGCAAATGGAACACTACCTTCCGCCCGAACATCGTCCGGCGCAGGTTGGCAGGCGTATCCACCACCAACATATGGGTCTTGAATACGCCGATGCGGTCGCACAGCCGGTCGGCTTCGTCCAGGTTGTGGGTGCAGAGGAAAATCGTCCGGCCTTCCTTCTTGAGTTCGGCAATGAAGTCACGGACGAGGCGCGCCGCCTCCGGGTCCAGCCCCGCGGTCGGCTCGTCCAGGAACAGGATGCGCGGCTCGTGCAGCAGGGCGCGGGCTATGGCCAGTTTCTGCTTCATGCCCTTCGAGAACGTTCCGGCGGTATCAAAACGCCGTTCCCACAGGCCGAGCATCTTGAGATACTTCTCCACCTGTCCGGTCACATCTTTCACCTCGTACAACTCGGCGAAAATGCGCAGGTTGTACTCGGCGGACAGGTTATCGTACATGCCGGGTGTCTCGGTCAGCACGCCGACGTTGCGGCGGATGTCGGTATCCTGTTTGCCGACCACGAATCCGTTGACCGTCGCCGCGCCGCCGGTCGGCCCGATCAGGCAGGCCAACATGCGCACGGTGGTAGTCTTCCCGGCGCCGTTCGGACCGAGGAAGCCGAATACCTCCCCCTCGGCCACATCCAGGCTGAGGCCATCCACGGCGAGGATGTCTTTGAAGCGTTTGGTCAGGTTTTCAGTGTGGATCATTGTGCCTCTTGCAAAATGTCTGATTCTGCTGGATTTTGTGGTTGGGTTATGTTTTGTCCAAACCGTCCACGAATTTTCACGAATAAACGAATGAAAATGCATCAATTCGAGCATTCGTGGTCTTATTCGTGGATGGTTGACGACGAAACCACAAATTCCGTCAGAACCAGCAAAATGTAGGGCGGGATTCCAATCCCGCCGCCATTGGCGGGTAAGATTTCCACCGCCATTGGCGGGTAAGAAACCCGCCCTACTGGTAACGAGTTTTATCCAGATTCTCCGGCGTCTCCGCGACTGGCTGTGACGTGAAGTTCGGCACGGGGATCGGGGAATCAGGCGCAAGGCCTAACCCTGAGCCTGTCGAAGGGTCCGCTTGTGGCTCCGGCTGGCGCAGGGCAAAGATGATGGCAACCGCCAAAATGGCAGCCAATCCGATCACGCCTTCAATTGCATAAGCCGACAGCCCAATCCCGAGAAGATAAACGGCCAGCCCGTTCACAAGGGCGTGAAGAACGACTGCCAGCCAAACCCACCAGCCCTGCCGGCGGGTTAAGGCCTGCAATACAAGCAAAGACAGCGCCAAATGGAAAGATATGGCAAAGAGACGTTCCACCGCTCCCAGAATGGCCATGTGCCACGGCGCAGACCAGTAGGCCGTGATTTGAGCCTGCGCCAATGCCACCTTGTCTGCACCCACCACTTGGGATAACTGTGCGGCATCCGCATTGCGCAGGATGACGAGTTGCACAAAGCCATACAAAGCCAGCGCGCCCAAGATGATGGCTTCGATCCCGCCGTGACCTGCGCCAGCCAGGAGTCCCTTTCCCCATGAGCGGGCATCCTTTACCCACCAGCGATACATACCATAGCGAAAGAATTCTTCCCAACACCCTGCGCTCAGGCCGAGGAAGATGGCGTTGAAAACCAGTTGTTCGCCCTGCGGCCAGTTCGCCAGCGGCGTGCGGTTGAGGAGGACGGTCGCTGCCCAGTTGAAAGGAATGTGGCCGACCTGCGAAAGAACAAACGTCGCCGCGCCAATCCAGAAAAGCCGCCAGTCCAGTTTGAATTTGCGCGTCAAATAGATGGCCAGCCCGATGGGTATGGCGATCATCAGTAAGCCGTTCAAGAGGTGGGCGATGAGGAGAATATCCATTTGCCAACCTACAGAATTTTCCTCATCATCCCCGCCACAGACTGGTAGACCGGCGAGGCGTCGTCCAATTCCACCAGCGGGCGGCCGGCGTACTCGAATATGGTCAGCTCGTTATTTGCGGGGATTACGCCGAGCAAAGGGATTGCCAGTTTAGAAACAAATTCCTGAAGTTCCGGCGGTACACCGTTTGGCAGGCGATTTAGGATGAGATGGGATTTCTCGATGTGGATGTCAAGTTCCTTGCTCATCTCGGCAATCCGTTGCGCGGCGACCAGGCCGCGCTGGGTCGGGTCGCTGACGATGAGCAGGTGCTGCACATCCCGCGTCGTCCGGCGGCTGAGATGTTCCATGCCCGCCTCGTTATCAATGACAACATAATCATAGTGCCGGCTCAAGCCGTCCACTACCTCGCGCAGATTGTGGTTGACCGCGCAGTAACAACCGGTGCCTTCGCCGCGCCCCATGGCAATCAAATCAAAGCGGCTGCCTTCGGCCAGCGATGAACGCACGTGATATTCCAAATAATCGCGTTTATTCATCCCGCCGGGCAGCGACCCCATCGCCGCGCTGCCCTGCGCCAGCGAGGATTTCACCTGCTGGAGCATATCCTCGCGAATGTCGCCAACCGTCCATTCCAGATCCAAGCCAAGCACCATGTTGAGATTGGAAGACGGGTCGGCGTCAATGGCCAGGATGCTGCCGGTTTGATTCTGCGCCAGATATTTGATGACCATTCCGGCGACGGTGGTCTTGCCTACGCCGCCTTTGCCTGCGAGTGCGATGGTGGTTGTCATGTTTCACGATCATTCAAGCGGGGGACCGCTGCGCTGCCTTGAGCTTCTTGGCGAATGCGGAATGTTCCGGCGATGCCAGGCCATCTTGTACCGTTGCCAACATTCCCGCCAGGTCGCCAGCCCAGAAGGCTTGCGGTTTTAGCCAAAGGCCGGGAAATATCTCGGAACGGAGCATCCCCTTTTCGTCCGGGGCGAGTGTCTCGAAAACCCCCTCGCGCAAGACAAACCAATCCACACGCTGCTCATACATTTGCACAGCCAGGTATTCCTGCACGCCGTTGCGCGCATAGACACGGCGCTTGTCGTAAAGGTCGTATGCCGCGCTGCTGGCGGCAATTTCTGCGATCAGTTCGGGCGGGCCTTCAACATAATCATCCTCGGTGATGTGTGAGCGCCCGCCGAGCACTGTATCGAGCCGGAGCAGAATATCGGGCTGAACTTCGTTCTCGAAATCCAATCGAACGGTGGCATTGTCCCCCAGCCGCACACCGGGCGTCGAGGCGATGTAGACGCCAAGCCATGTAATCAAGTATCCGTGAGGTTCGCTATGTTTGGTGAAGCGTATTGGCGAGGGCATGTAAACTACTCCTTCGATAAGCTCAGCGATTTTGATCTCAGGATGGGCATTGTAACGCCGCTCGAACTCAGCCCTCGTCAGACGATCGCCAGGGTTGAGAGGCAGGCGCTCCGCCTCTGTGACTGACCGAGGTGCCCGTCGCGCCTGTTCGATAGCAGGGGTCTGCAAGGTTGTCATCATACACCTTCCTTATTGCCCCAGTAGTTCCCGGAGAGCCTGTCGCTCATATTCCAGGTATGTGACTGCGCGTTCCAGTAATATCACCTCAACCTTCCTTTCCGTAAGTTTTCCGCTCCCCGGCTTCCATCGTCATCCTTTTTACCATTACCTCGACAGACTTCTTCAATTCCGGCACATGGGCATACGCGGACCGGGATCCCCAGTCTGTCAGCCTCCTGCACCTTCAAATCGGCCGGTATGTGTCCGAGCAGCGGCATGCCGGGGGTCTCGGCTTCTATGTGGCTTCCCTGGCTTTCTCGCTCAACCAAACATTGATGAGGGTTTCCGTGGATATACCTTGCTTCTGCGCAAAGTGTGTCACCTGCTACCTTGATTATCACATGCGCAACAATATAGCAACGGAAATATCCTCGTCCACTTCCTCCCAATGAATCCCGATCCCTTTGGCAATTAGACGCCAATTTTGGCGTTGTTTCGGTGTTGCATCCCTCAAGCGCTGAAACCATTCCAGTGGGGCTGACACTTCGCGCCCATCGGAGAGGCTGACAACGAGCATATCCTCTGCGAAGCGAACATCGAGAGCAAGAACTGCTGTGGGACTATAGGTACTTAAGGTGTTCATACCATTTCTCCTGAAAGAGATTGGCGTGTTCTTCTACCAACTCTCTGATTTGGCGAAGTTCCTTTGAATTGTAGCCAACTGCCCAATCCAATGTTACAGGCCTTAACCAAAACTTGGCAGCATTTTCAGCCGTTTCAACATGGATGTGAGGTGGCACATGATCTTCTTTGCTAAAGAAGAAGAAACGATGGCGGCCAATCTTTAGAATAGTGGGCATTGGTTTCTCCAACCAACCTCATTTTACTTCAAAAATTGCTCCGGCAAGGTTCTCAGACATTTTCTGCACGACCTCTTTGAGCGATACAACATGGTCATATACCGGAATCCCTAGCCTGTCCGCCTCCTGCACCTTCAAATCGGCAGGCAAGTACCCGAGTAACGGCAAGCCGGGGGTTTCGGCTTCGAGGAATTTGGCCTCGTCAGCATTTCTCACTTTATTTCCGACCAGCCACAACTTAGTCAAACCAATATCATTGGCAAGTTTCTTGATCTGCGCGGCCGTGCCCAGGCTGCGGCGCGTCGGCTCGACGACCACCAGCATGGCGTCCACGAAGTCCACTGTGGCGCGGCCGAGGTGTTCGACGCCGGCGTACATGTCCAGCAGCAGAACGTCATCTTTGCGGAAGAGCAGGTGTGTGAACAAGGTTTTCAGCATGGCGGATTCGGGGCAGATGCAGCCGGAGCCGCCCATGTCCACGCTGCCCATTTCGAGCAGACGCACGCCGCGATGGAGAACGCTGAAGCGTTCCGGGATGTCATCCACGCGTGGGTTGAGGGTGAAGAATCCGCCCACGGTGCCGGGCTTGGCGCCGGTACGCTCTTCGATGAGTTCGTCCATCTCGGCGATAGGATGCAATTGAGCGCGCAATTCAGCGGGAAAGCCCAGCGCCCCCGCCAGGCACGGCGATGGGTCTGCATCCATAGCCAGAACGTCGCGGCCCGCGTCCGCATAAACCTGCGCCAGCAAAGCCGTTAGAGTTGTCTTTCCAACGCCGCCCTTACCGGTAATAGCTAATTTCATCACATGCTCCTCGTTGCCTGTACTAAAATCAATTGGGTGTGTTTCATTATCAGTTGAAACCGTCCCGAAGGTTGGCAAAAACGATCAAATTTTCTCAGCAAAACCTTCGGGACGTTCTTACTTCAACTCATTTGAAACACACCCAAATCAATTGTTCAGGAAATCATGCTACACCGGCAGGTATGGAAACCTGCCCTACGATCAGCCTTCTCGTAGAAGGTAAAGCAAGCCATCTTCAATGCGATACAAAAGCGGCGCGACCTGTATGCCGGGATAACGCAGGCGCAGCCGCTTTGCCTCGCTCAAGACGAAATCCACTTCATTTCCGATTTCAAACATCGGCGCAAAGTGCATAAAATGTTCTTCGGCCAATTCTCGATCCCAACAGGCATGTTCCACGAGTCCCTGCACAAATGACTCTTTTTTCGAGGCCAGGTTGACCATGCCACAATACGCCGCCAATGGCGATCGCATAAGAGACCTTGAACTCGCTGCGACGTAAATTCGCGCCGCCGCTGCGCAGGATGTAAGCGAAGTTCTCAGGCATCCGCAGCGATTTGCGATTGTCCATGCACATGCTGACAAGCAATTGCGCTTTTTCGTAAGCCTCGTACGGGCGCGCGAGGTTGTGATGCGCCAGAAGCAACCCAATGGGGTTACCCCGGTATTCGAGCAGAATGTCGTCTTCGCTGGATACGGGAATCAAGTGACTCATTTGTTTTGGTGATTAAACTGATAGCACTTGATAAGTGTAGCCGTCTTTGACTTGTTCCTGGTTTTCCAGATATTTCAGCACGTACTGCCCGCAGTTGCTGCCAATCTGGTTCTCGACCACCTCCCCGATGCTGACAATCACTTCGTAACCGGCCGCGTTCAGCCGTTCAGCCAGTCCCCGGGCCGATTCAGGCCGCAGCGCGTCCACATACGAAACCAGCCCATTTTGCACCGCGTGACAGGTCGGATTGACCGGCGTGATCTTGATGAGATATTTCGCCGGGTCGAAATGACGCAGCAGCACCTCTGGCTCAACCGGCGCGCCGGTTGCCAATGCGAAATTGAGCGTGATCTTGCGGTCGCCGGGGCGCAGAAAACGCTCACCGTAAGCAGCCATCCAGCCAAAGTCGAATTTGCGCACCGGGATAAGTTTGTCGCGCAATGTAATATCAGTCGTATGAATAGAAAACTGGAATTGGAAACGTCCATCGGGATATAGCCGGTTTTTTACATCCATCAGCCGCTCGAAAAAGGCATCCGTGCCATGCGGCGCGATGGTCGAAATCGAGGGCATCAGGCCGGGCGCGTCGAAGCGGCGCGGCAGTTCCTCCAGCGCCTCCAACACGGCCATATTCAAGGCCGGTTCGCCCATGCGCGCAAACTGGATTTTGAATTTCGCCGCAGGCACGCTGCGATCGGGATACCAGCGCGTCACCATGTAATCAATCTGCGCTAGAATCTGCTCGGCGCTGGGCTTACCGCGGTACTGCCCGCCCGCGTCGCAAATCTGGCATTTCACCGGGCAGCCGAAGAGGGTGGATACCATTAGGATCCAGTGCTCGTCGCGGCTGTACGGCGGCTGTAGCGCTTCCACAAATTCAATCAGCCGCCCCTCGCCCATGTCAGCCATGTAGACGGTGGCAATATCGGACGTACCCGCAACTGCAAAAACTTTCATCGTTTCATCTCCAAAATCTATGCAGCGGCCCTCAAGACGCGCAGGGCGCGTAATGTGACCCATTTGTTGGGCCGTTTCTTCTCACTGAAATCAACCCAGGTTTTACCGGTGTACTCGTATTCCAGCGGCCAGCGACCCTGCTCATCTTGCTTTTGACAGATAATCTCCAGCGCATTCACCAGGCGCGGATCGCTGCCAAAACCCAGCCCGACCAAGGCCTCGACCAGTTGCAGCAGGTCGGTGACATAGAAGACCGGGAAACCGAACTTCCACCAGTTGCCGCTGGGTTTGAGGCTGTAACCGGTGGGATACGCGGCGGTGGCCGGGTCAACCCCGAACAGGAAATCCACGCCTTGTTGGATCGCCCGCTCGATCAGGGGTGTGCGGCGCGCCGCCGGCCAGACGCTGAACGCCAGCATCACCTTGACCGCGCCCCAGGCGCAGGGTAATTTGTTGTTCGAGCCGCAGGCAAAGTTCGGGCCGCACTTGCCGGCGTAATAGCGCACTTCAGCCTGCCGCTCGCTCATCGGAGCCACGCCCTCACCGGTGAGGCTGCGCGCCATCCATTCGAAGGCCTTGTCCAGGCGGGGGTCGCTGCAGCCCAATTCGGGCAATGCCCAACACAGGTCTCCTTGCAGGCAATCCGCGGTTCCCGAAGGCGCGCCGGAGGCGGTGAATTGACCGTGAGAGGTGAGCGCACATCCCAGCAGATAATCACAGGCGCGGGCTATCCGTTCATCCTCATTCACGCTGGCACCCAGTTGCGCCAGCAGGATGAGCGTCCAGACCGTGGAGCGATACTTCGGGTCGTAGCCCGGACCCGGCACGACCCAGTAACCGGCCTCGTTCATCCCGACCAGGATGGTCGCGATCGGCCCATTGATATGAGCCTCCTTACGCGCCAAGATCACCTGCGGGTCATCGCGTGAAAGGCCACAGAGGTCGCGCAGGGCCAGGTAGCGGACTCCCGGCGACTCATCCTCCAGCAGCCAGGGGAATGGATCGCCCCTGAGTTGACTTTGCCAATCCATCATCGTTCTTCCTGCATCCGAGCGTAGACCTGCATGGCTGCCCGCAGACCCTCGCCTACCGCGATGGCAGTCTGGCGGTACAAGCCATTGTGAACGTCACCAACGAGATAAAGTTTACCATCTTCGACCAGTCTTTGCGCCTGTAATTTGACACGTTCTGTCAGGAAATCCATCGCTGGTTCGCGGCCGATGGCGTAGAGCAGGTAATCGGCGAGGAGCGTGGAGCGTGGAGTGTGGAGCGACAGGCGACCAGTTGGAGCGTCTGTTTCGATGCGCTGAAGGGCTGTTTGTTCAAGGTATGCTATTGAAGGGTTCGCAATGGCGCGTTCCCAGAGCAGCGGCAGGCAACTTACGTCCGAGCCGCGATTGAGGATGGTGACGGTATTTCCACGGCTGGCGAGATTCAGGGCGTAATCGAAAGCCGCGTCCCCTGCTCCGACGATGACGATTTGCTTGCCGCGCACATTCCGTAAAGGCCACACTTCGGAGAAAACCCTGTCTTTTGCCTGTGCGGGAATTTCGATTGGAAATGGCTTTGGCTTTGTGCCAGAGGCGAGGATAATGTGAGATGCGGGATAGGTGTTGCGTTTGGCATGGACGAGAAAGCGAATGCCATCAAAGTCGAGGCTGGTGACTTTATCGTATGTTACCTCCACCCCAATTCGCCACATTTGTTTTTCGAATAATGCAACCAATTTTGGTCCTGGGATGCCATGCGGAAATCCGGGATAGTTTTCGACCAGGTTGGCGTTCATTAGCAACCCACCGACGCGGTCTTTTTCCAGTAGGATTGGTGACAGGCCGAAGCGTTTCAATTGGATGGCGGCGGAAGTACCAGCGGGGCCTGCGCCAATGATTATGGTTTTGGGGGTTTGTTGGTTGGGTTGTTTAGTGGTTGACATGAAGGTATTTGTATTGTGTGTTATTGGCTACACGCAGTTTGTGGGATTTTTATCGTATGCAGCCTTGTCGTCAGGGATTGCCGGCGTCCGTTATTTGAAGGCGGAAAGGATTTCTTCGACCTGTACCGGTAATGCAAATCCGTGCGCCAGGTTGAGCAACGTCGCTCGATGAAAAGACTCGCTATATGTGGCTGTACCATCAATGGTAAAAAAGACCTCAAAGCCGCGCATGAAGGCCGAGCGCGCCGTCGTCTCGCAGCACAGATGGGTCATTACGCCGCTGACGACCACCTCCCCCACCCCGCCGGCGCGCAGGTCGCTTTCGAGCGGCGTTTCGTAAAAGGCATCGTACTGGCTTTTATGAAGTATTGTGCCTTTGGAGGTATCTAAATGTTTGACAACATGGCTATACGCAGTATGCGGACGAATCAGATCTTTCCACCACTTTCCCATCATGCCGGCATTCTCCTCTGTGTTGAGGTGACGGGTAAAAATTATTGGCCGATTAAACGCGACGAATATTTTTATCAGGGATTGGATATTCGGAATGATGGCTGGCGCGCTGGGGATAAAAGCGTGAGATGCCTGGCTTAGAAAATATTCCTGCATATCCAGCA
Organism: Anaerolineales bacterium; assembly: GCA_030018695.1. Classification (GTDB taxonomy): domain Bacteria; phylum Chloroflexota; class Anaerolineae; order Anaerolineales; family Villigracilaceae; genus CG2-30-58-95. The sequence continues at coordinate 27,952 of JASEHI010000013.1, read as the reverse complement.
CGAGCAGCGCGGCGCGATCGGGATGAAAACGCAGATTGTCGTGGCTACGCCGGTAATCTTGTAGCGACTCCATCATTTCCAGCGATTTTGCCTGGATATTTTCGGGCGTAAAATAGCATTCTTTCATGACAACGCCCAACTACGCAGCAAGCAATTTTCGCGTCAACATGCTGCCCAAAATGGCGCAGACATCCGTCGGCAGGTAATGGCAAGCCGAGGTGTCGAATAATATCTTGCAGGTTGCCGGGAAATCTTCGTCGCCAAGATGATACACCACCGCCAGCGGCAAGCGAGGCAGAACATGAAAGGCAAAGGCCGCGTCGCCGTAGGCAATCTTCAGTCCGTTCAGTTTGCGCGCCGCCTGCTCCAAAGCGGTCAGATCATCGCCGAAATACTTGACCAGTTCATTTCCGGAATAACCCTGAAAGGCCTGGTTATAAAAACGGCCATCCGGCAGGTCGGCAAAAGCAATCCAGCGGCCTTCGAGCGGCGCGCCGTCGGCAGTGACCAAATAGTACAGGACGAGCGCCTGCAAAGCGTCGGGCAGGGGTTGGCCGGATTGGGCCTCCACAGGCACGAGGTCCGGAAAGGCGACGCGCACCGGTTTCCCGAAAAGAGAGAGGCGGATTTCGGCTAATCCGTTCGCAGTTTGAAATTCTGCGCCACTGTCCGCCGCCAAGGTTTGCGGATTCGCCTTCCGGCGCAGTTCATCACGCAATCCGGAGAGACGTTCTGCGAGAATATTTTTCTGGCTGGTTGTTTTCAAAGGGGTCATCACGCGCCTCGTTTGACGGCCTCACCGCGCAAGGCCAGGATGATCTTTTCCAGTCGTTGTTTTCCGTGTCTTGAAAGGTTTTACCCGATCAAATCCCAAGGTGTTACGGAAGAATACCCTTGTCTTTTAACAACGGCCGCGGGTCTACCAGGTTTTTGTTCAGCGCGGCGGTCTTTTCGGGCAGGCCGAGCGCCAGGGCCATCAACTGCGTGAAATATAAGACCGGCACGGAGTTTTCCAGTTTCATCTGGAACTGGCGCGCGTCCAGGTTGGTGTGACAAAGCGGACAGGCGACTACAATCGCCTCCGCGCCGGATGCGCGGGCATGCGCAATCAACTGACTGCTCAAGTCAAGAACAATATCCGGGCGTGTTAGTGAGTGCGCCGCGCCACAGCAGGTGGTCTTGTACGACCAATCCTTTACCTCCGCGCCGACCGAGACCATCAGCGCGTCCAACTCGGCGGGATTTTCGGGATGGGCGGCCTCGGTCACTTCTGGAGGACGGGTCAGCAAACAGCCATAATAGCAGACAACTTTCAGGCCGGTCAACGGTTTCTTGACCTTATCCATCACCGTCTGCGGCCCGACACGGCGGAAGAGCGCTTCGCCCAGCGAACTGACTTTTACTGAGTCTTGATATTCGTAGCCGATTTTTTCGTCCATCCCGGCTTTCAAGTCTTTGTCGTGGCGGATTTCGTGCAGGGCGAACATGTGACGGCTGAAACAGGCCGCGCAGGGCATGACCGCCTCGTTGAAGCCGCTCTGTTCGATGATGCGTAGATTTTCCATCGGCAGGCGGACGGCCTCTTGCGGGTCGGCGCGGTGGGCGGCGGAACTGCCGCAGCACACCCAGCCTTTCGGCTCGACCAGTTTGACGCCCAGCGCCTCGCAGACGGCTTTGGTCGATTCGTTAAATTCCTCCGCTGTCGAATGCAGGGAGCAGCCGGGATAGTACGCCAGCGCATTGGCCGCGCCAGGCACGGGCTTGACATTTTTCGGCGGTTTCGAGCGTACGGGCAGGAACGGGAGTTTGTTTTTGGCGAGAACTTTTACAGCCAGGTCCATGTCCTCGGTGATTTTTCCGGTGCGTAGTTTCAATTCGGCCATCAGGCCGAGTTCATAGGAGCGCCCCCACAGGCGCACTTCGCGCATGAAGGCTTTATTGAAAGCGTCCACTTCCGGGACCTTCGGCCTGTTGCCGCGGGCGACAGCTTCGCGCGTCAGGAATTCCATGATGGCGGCGATATCCAGTCCCTGCGGGCAGCGAGTGGTGCAGGTCTGGCAGGCAGCGCACAGCCAGGGTGTCTGGGATTGCAGCGCCACGTCTTCCTGGCCGAGCTGCAGGGCGCGCATGATTTGATTGGGCTGCCAGTCGAAATACTGGCCGATGGGGCAGCCGCCGGTGCATTTGACGCACTGGTAGCACAGGTAGACGTTCTGCCCCAGTTCTTCCTGAATGCGCCGCGCCAGGGCCGGGTTGATGGTCATGATGTCTTCGGCGGGTTGTGGTTTCTCTCGCATACCAATCTCCAGTCTAACCGCAGAGTCCGCTGAGAGCGCAGAGAAAAATGATTTCTCTCCGCGTTCTCCGCGCTCTCGGCGGTTAATTCTTATCCGCCTGAGGTTCCGGCGCAGGCACGACCGGGCGCGGGTACAACCCTGCACCCTCGACAATCGGCTTGACGGCCTCTTCCCATTCGATCGCCATGATGTGGACGCCCGACACGCCCTCAACCTCGCGCAACTGCTGGATGGTCTCGATGCAGATCTTGATGCCTTCCGCCTGCCAGGCCTTCGAGCGCGCCTTCTTGTCTTCGGGCGTCAACTCGTCTTTCGACTTGCCCGCCCAGATCGCGCCGGCGGCTTCCATGCGCTTGATGATTTCGTCCGGGATGAGAATGCCGGGGACGTTATCGCGCATGTATTTTGCCATCGTCGGGCTTTTCAGCGGACTGACTCCCGGCAGGATGTATGTTTGTTTGTGGATGCCCAGTTCGCGAACTTTTTCCATGAACTTCTTAAAAGCGGGGATATCAAAGACGATTTGCGTCTGGATGAAACTCGCGCCAGCCTTGACCTTCTTGCCAAGTCGGTACGGACGAAAATCCACCGGATGGGCAAACGGCGACTCCGCCGCCCCGACGAAGAAACGCGGCTCCTGGCCTTTCATCTCCTCGCCGCACTGGAAAATGCGCTTGTCGCGCATCTCGCTGACCATCTGCACCATCTGGGCGGAATCGATGTCGAACACGTTCTTCGCGCCGGGGTGGTTGCCAAAAGACTGATGGTCGCCGGTGAGACAAAGCAGGTTGCGAATGCCGAGCGCATACGCGCCGAGCAGATCGGATTGCATCGCCAATCGGTTGCGGTCGCGGCAGACCATCTGGATGATCGGCTCCAGCCCTTCCTGCACCAGGATCGCGCCCGCGCCGATGCTGGACATGCGCACGATGGCGGTCTGGTTGTCGGTCAGGTTGACGCCGTCGCAGTAGCCTTTGAGCAGGGCAGACTTCTTGATGATGACAGACCGGTCCGCGTTTTGCGGCGGGCCAAGTTCGGCGGTCACGGCAAAGTGGCCGTTTTTGAGAACGCGTTCGAGGTTGGAGCCTGAGAGGTAGCCATTTGTATTTGTCATAGTTGTTCCTCCGTACCTGTAAAACGTAATGAGTAAAACGTAATCACGCTTTACGTTTTGCTTTTTACGTTTATTCTTCCTTGCCTAATCTCAAATCTTCGCGCACAATCTTGCGCGGGCCGCCGTCGCGGGACGTTTTCCAGTTCTTGGGCGGCTGGATGTCCATCAGAACTTCCAGTTTGTCCATGCTGGTCAGGCGGTCGTAAATCAACTGCCAGGCGCAGGACACATCGGAGTTGATTTCGCAATGCCCATCCAGCGAGCCGCCGCAGGGGCCGTTGAGCAGCGACTTGGAGCAGCGCGCAATCGGACAGACACCGCCGGTCAGACCAAGGATGCAGTCGCCACACGCCGCGCAGCGTTCCGCCCAGACACCCTGTTCGGTGGGCAGGCCCATGAACTTTGTGTTCAGGCCAGGCACCACCCAGGCATTCGGGAAGTGTTCTGCGATGGCCTGCACGCCGATGCCGCAGCCGAGCGAAAGCACCACATCCACTTTGCCGACTTGCTCGGCAATCTCATCGAGGTACTCCCATTCGCATTGACGCTGGACGGTTACATCTGCGACTGCTTTGGCATCACCAGCGAGTTTGGAGGCCATGCGAAGTTCCGCGGCAACGATGGCCGCCTCGCGCGACCCGCCCGCGAAACAGACCGTGACGCACGTCCCGCACCCGGCAACGAGCACGTTCTTGGCGCTGCCGACGAGAGTTTTGATTTCTTCCAACGTTTTCTGTTCTGCAACAATCATGATACACCTCCGGTTAAGGATGAGGACGGAAGGATGAAGGATGAAAAAAAGATGATTTTATTTCCTTCATCTTTCATCCTTTGTTTCGCGCAGCGGATTCGGTCCAAACTCCATAATCTTCTCTGTCATTTCTTTCGTTATTTCCACAAAATGCCCGGCCATGGCAGCCGACAGGTTGAACATGCGCACCCGTTCCGTCTCCAGACCAATTTCTTTTAGCAAAAATTGCAGGTATTCCACCCGGCGTTTTGCATTCGCATTACCTTCCAGGTAATGACAGTCGCCGGGCAGTCAGCCCGCCACCATCACGCCGTCTGCACCATCCTCGAAGGCTTGCAGCACCAACAGCGCATCCAGTTTGCCGGTGCAGGGCAGCATGACCACGCGCACCGCAGGCGGATACTGCATCCGCAGGCCGCCGGCCAAATCAGCGGCGGCGTAAGCGCAGTGCTGGCAGCAGTAGGCCACAATTTGAAGGTCGCCGCTCATCACCGCACCTCGATGAGTTCCGGCTTGAGCAGCGCGCCGACCTTGGCGACCATCTGCACATCGGTGTAGTGCATCAGTTGAATGGCGCGCGCCGGGCACTCGGAGGCGCACGAGCCGCAGCCCTGACAGACCGCTGTCTCGATGTAGGCCGCGCCGATGATGCCGCCCACGCCGGTCATGTCGGCGCGGATTTTCGGCACGCTGAACGGGCAGATGCGCACGCAAGTCAGGCAGCCAGTGCATTTGTTCGCGTCCACCACCGCCACGCGCCCGCCCGCGGTCAAGGTTTCGCGGCTGAGGATACGCGCCGCCCGCGCCGCGGCCGCCTGCGCCTGGATCATGCTCTCATCCAGCAGTTTGGGGTAATGCGCCATGCCAGCCATGAAGATGCCGTCCGAGGCAAAATCCACCGGGCGCAATTTGACATGCGCCTCGAGGAAGAAGCCATCCGTGTCGGTCGGGACCTTGAAGCGGGCAGCCATTTCATGCACGTCATCCTGCGGCACGACCGGCATGGAGAGAACCAGCATATCGGGATGGAGTGTGAGTTCCTGGTGTAAAACGGGTTCCCAGACTCTTACCGAGATAGGAGGTTGCGAGTTAGGAGATAGGGGTTGCGCGACTTGCACTTCCGGCTTCTTGTCGAAGTCGTAGCGAATGAAAATGACGCCTTTTTCACGCGCTTCGGTATAGAGGCGTTCTTTGAATCCATAGGTGCGGATATCGTGATAAAGGATGACGACTTCGGCTTTCGGATTGAGTTTTTTCAGCCGCAACGCGTTCTTCAATGCCACCGTGCAGCAGATGCGCGAGCAGAATTTTTCCGCCGGCCCAACGCATTGGATCATGACGATGGAGGACGGTAGATTGGTAGATTGGGAATTAGCAACTTGGGACTTGGCAGATTGATCGTCCCAATTTACCAATTTACCAATTTCCCGATTCCCAGCCAAGATAGCCTCAACTTCTTGTTGCGTAACGATGCGTGGGTCAGCGCCATAACCATACTCCGGCCCACGATACTCCTGAGCGCCCGTTGCCAGGATAGTCACGCCGTGCTGGATTTCGCGGCGACGGCCATCGGGATATTGCAGCGTGGAGGCGAAATTGCCCATGAAGCCGCTGGTCGCCACGACTTTACTTTGCATGTGCAAAGTTATCGCCGCAGTCTGGTTCACTTGCTGGATGAGTTGCTGCAAAGTTTCCTGCGGGTCTTTGCCTCCTGAACTGGTAAATACCTTGCGCAAATTACCGCCGAGTTCGGCCTCCTTCTCGACCAGATGCACCGGGAAGCCCTGCTCGGCCAGCGAGAGCGCGGCGGTCATTCCAGCCGCCCCGCCGCCGACCACCAGCGCAGTTCGCTGCACCGGCACGTCAATGGTGTGCAGCGCTTCGAGCAACGCGGCACGCGCCACTCCGGCGCGTACCAAATCACTGGATTTGGCCGTGGCCGCATCCTTGTCATTCGAATGCACCCACGAGCACTGGTTGCGGATGTTCGCCATCTCGAACAGGTACGGGTTCAACCCCGCCATGCGGATGCTATCCTGGAAGAGCGGCTGGTGCGTCAGCGGCGTGCAACTCGCCACCACCACGCGGTTCAAGTTGTGTTCCAGCACCTGCTCGGTGATGAGCTGGATGCTGTCCTGCGAACAGGTGTACAGGTTGGACGCGGCGTGGGCGACGTACGGCAATTTCGAGGCATACTCGGTTACAGCCGCCACATCCACGAAACCGCCGATGTTCGAGCCGCAGGAGCAGATGAAGACGCCGACGCGCGGCGATTCGCCGCTCACATCCCGTTCCGGCGGATATTCTCGCTCGACCGTCAGCGAGAAGCGCGCCGGACTGAGAATTGCCGCCGCAGAAGCGGCCGCGCCGCTGCCCTCGACGACCGATTCGGGGATGTCCTTCGGCTCGCGGAACGGGCCGACGGCGTAGATTCCGGGCCGCGAAGTTTCCAGCGGGTTAAATGCGACAGTATGGCAAAATCCATACTTGTCCAGTTCGACGCCGAGACGGCGGCCAAGGGCGCGAACGGATGCGGAGATTTCCATGCCAACAGAGAGAACAACGAGGTCGAATTCTTCCGTGACGAGTGAGGAGTGAGGAGTGATGAGTGAGGGGTCGTCAGTTGAATATTGCAGGATGAGGTTGCGCGTTGCAGGGTCTTCGCGGATCATACTGACGCGGTTGCGATGATACTGCACACCGTAGCGTTCTTTGGCGCGCTCGAAGTAGGCCAGGTAGCCCTTGGAGAAGGCGCGCATATCCATCATGAAGACGTGCACATCCAGACCGGGCTGGTGCTCCTTGGCGATGACCGCCTCTTTGGTGGCATACATGCAGCAGACTGCCGAGCAGTAATCGTGGCTCTGGTCGCGGCTGCCGATGCACTGCAAAAAGGCGATTTTCTTCGGCGTCTCGTCGTCGGATGGGCGATGAACGTGTCCCATGGTCGGGCCAGAGGCCGAGAGCAGACGCTCGAATTGCAGCGCGTTGATCACATTCGGGTAGCGCCCGTAGCCGAATTCTTCCGATAGTTCGGCTTGGTAAATCTGGTAACCGGGCGCAAGGATGACCGCGCCGACATTGAGCGTCGCCTGCCCACCCGCCATATCGTGGTCAATGGCATTTACTCCACACGCAAATGTACATGACATGCACTCCGAGCAGACGCCACAGGCCAGACAGCGCTCTGCCTCGCGCTGGGCAGATTCGTCGTCGTAGCCGCCCTCGACCTCGCTAAAATTGCTGATGCGCTCTTCGACCGGTATTTCGGGCAGCGGCACACGCGGCTGTTTCTTTATTTCGCCGCGCGCCAGGCGCTCATCCAGTTCCTGCCGCTCCAGTTTGACCACCGGCATTTCCGGTTTCGGCGGGCGTTCCAGCGCCTCGCCCTGCAAATAGCGCAAGATGGACTCAGCGGCTTTGTGCCCGCTGTCCACCGCCTCGATGACGAACGATGTGCCAGAGACGCTATCGCCGGCCGCGAAGACCCCTGGCCGCGTGGCAGCGAAAGTATTCGGATTGATGGCAATCGTTTTCTTGGTCGTCAGGCCGACTCCGGCGTCGTCGGGGATGAAGGCCAGGCCGGCGCGCTGCCCGACCGAGAAGATGACCGTATCGCACGGAATGACGTGATTGGAATCCGGTACTTTCTCGACCGAGAGCCGGCCGGCCTCATCGAAGCCGAATGAGGCGACTGACAGACATTCCACCCCGCCGGCGCGCCCACTGCCATCATCCACGACCCGCTCGAATGTGCGGTCGTTGTGGATTTCGATGCCTTCGTCCAGCGCGGCCTGCACTTCCCACGGATGGGCGGGCATCCCGTCGCGGCTTTCCAGGCAGGCCATCGTGACCTTGCAGCCGAGGCGCACGGCGGAGCGCGCCACGTCAATCGCAACATTGCCGCCGCCGAGAACAAGAACATTCTTCCCTAAGGATGAAGGATGAGGGGTCAAAGATGAAGGATGAAAGATGAAAGATGAATCGTCACTATTGATTTTTTCATCTTTCATCCCTTCGGCTTCGCTCAGGGCAAGCTTTCCGCTTTCATCCTTTGCTTCGTATTTTCCCAGCCTCACATCTTTCAGGAACTGCGTGTTGATGATAACCCCGTCCAGGTTCGCGCCAGGGATGGGCAGCCGCACGCCTTCGTGCGCGCCGACGGCAATCAGCACAGAGGTAAAGCCTGCATTGAAAAGGTCATCCAGATTGCTGACCGGCGTATTCAGGCGCAGGTCAATGCCCAAATCCACGATATCGGCCACTTCGCGCTCGATGATTTCAGCCGGTAAGCGGAACTCCGGCACGCCCAGGCGTAACATGCCGCCCGCGACGGGCATGGCTTCGAAGACCGTGACTGGATAGCCTTCACGGATAAGGTCTTGCGCGGCGGTCAATCCGCACGGCCCGGCGCCAATGATGGCAACCGGCTTGTCGGGATACTTGATTTCGACTCTCTCGACCGGCTGGCGCGGCTCGGCGCAGATTTTATCGGTGACGAAGCGTTTGAGGGCGCGGATATTGATGGGTTCGTCCACTTGTTCCCGATTGCAAGCCGTCTCACAGCGATGATTGCAGATGCGCCCGCAGATGCCAGGGAAGGGATTATCCATCTTGATGACGCGCAGCGCGTCCGCCCAGCGGCCTTCGCGGATAAGCGCAATGTAGCCCTGCGCCCGCTGGCCCGCCGGACAGGCGTCCCGGCATGGGGCGATGCCGCGCTTCTCGATGGCAAAAGCATTCGGCACTGCCTGTGGATAGAGTTTGAAGGACGCACGGCGCGAGGCCAATCCTTCGTTGAAAGTATCGAGTGTGATGACTGGACAGACCTTGACGCAATCGCCGCAGGCATTACATTTGGCCATGTCAATATAACGCGGCCGCCGCTCGACAGTCACGGAAAAGTCGCCCGCCGCGCCTTTCACGTCCAGCACGTCAGTGTCGGTCAGAATGTCAATGTTCGGATGGCGACCGGTTTCGACCAGTTTCGGCGAAATGGTGCACATAGCACAGTCGTTGGTCGGGAAAGTTTTGTCCAACTGAGCCATGTGTCCGCCAATGGCTGATTTCTGTTCGACGAGATAAACCTTGAAGCCCTGTTCGGCCAGGTCGAGCGCTGATTGCATGCCCGCGATCCCACCGCCGACGACCATCACGGCGCCGACGGGCAAGGATGAAGGATGAGGGATGAAGGATGAGGGATGAAAGATGAAAGATGAAGAATCACCCTTTGGGGTTCTCATTTTATCCTTCTTCTTTCCGCTTTCATCTTTCATCTTTCTACTTTTACCCTTCATCCTTCCGCCTTCATCCTTTCTTCCTCCGCGTCCTGCCATGAAATTCAATCTCTTCTTCCTCTTCCGGCAAGGCTTTTATTTCATCTTTCATCTTTCTGCTTTCATCTTTCGCCTTCAAAGGATTCGGGCCGAGTTTGCGCACGCGTTCTGTCATTGTCTGCGCCGCGCTGGCATAGGCCTGCGCCTGCGAGCCAGACATGAAGAACATATCCAGCCGCTCGCCACCGAGACCGATTTCGTCCAGGATTTGCTTGGCGCGCTGCATCCGGGCGCGGCCGCGCTCATTGCCGCGCACATGATGGCAGTTGCCAATCGGACAGGCCACAATATATGCGCCGTCCGCTCCCTGCTCGAAGGCCTCCAGCAGATAGCGTACGTCCGTCTTGCCGGTGCAGGGCATGCGCACGAACTTGACGTTGGCCGGATACTGCACTTGCATCGTGCCAGCGGTATCCGCGGCCATGTAGCCGCAGTAGACGCAGTAGAAGGCGGTGATTTCGGGTTCGAAGGTTTTTTCAGGTTGTAATGTTGTCATAGTTCTCTCGTTGTGTCGTTGCGAGGGCGTTCTTTGCCCGAAGCAATCTCCCAGCAGTCGAGGGGATTGCTTCGCCCCAAAGAACGGGGCTCGCAATGACACAATAAATTCATTGCTGCCACGCACCCAGCCCACCGATGGAACGCAGCATCATCTGTTCATCGGTGTAATGCAGCAACTGGATGGCGCTGGAAGGACATTCGCCGGTACATGTGCCGCAACCCTGGCACTGGGCCGGGTCAATCCACGCAGCTCCGCCCAGCCCGCCGATCCCGACTCGTCCATCCAATTGGACAACCTGAGGAATCTGGAACGGGCAGGTGCGCGTGCAAGTCAGGCAGCCGACGCACTTGTCTGGGTCCACCTGCGCCACAACGCCGCCCAACCAGAGCGATTCCTGCGAGAGCAAGGTCAAGGCGCGCGCCGCGGCTGCCAGCGCATGGCTGATGGATTCTTCGATGAACTTGGGATAGTGCGCCATGCCCGCGAGGAAGATGCCTTCACGCATGAAATCCATCGGGCGCAGTTTCATTTGCGCCTCTTCGTAAAAGCCTTCGCTCGAAAGTGGGACGCGCAATTGGCGCGCCAGTTCCTCCGAACCGTCAGCGGGCGCAATCGCCATGCTGAGCGGCACCAGGTCCGCATGCAGATTCACGATTTTATCCATCGTCAGGTCACGCACGCGCACCACGAGCCGGTCAAAATTGTGGTCGAAAGTCACTTCAGGCGGTTGCTCGTCTGTATAACGGGTGAACACCACGCCCATCCGTCGCGCCTCGGTGTAATACTCCTCGCGAAAGCCGTAAGTGACGATATTTTTGTAAAGCACCGTCACGCGGCAATTTGGATTGAATAACTTGAGCCGGATGGCATTCTTCATCGTATTGGTGCAGCACACCCGCGAGCAGTAATCCGGGCTGTCTTCCGACCGGACGCACTGGATCATCACCACGTCTTTCAGCGCGGCGATTTCTTCGGGGTGGTGGATTATTTTCTCTTCCAGCTCACGCGTGGTGATGACGCCGGGCAGGATCAGCAGCGCGTGTTCACGCGTCTCGCGGGCGCCGGTGGCGACGATGGTCACGCCATGCGCGACGGTGAAACGCTCCACTGCGCCGTTGGGACGATGCATCTGCAACTCGGAATTAAAATCCCCGACGTGACCGGCGTGCCGGACAACGTCGGTGCGGATGTGCGTGGTGATGCGCTGGTGCGAACAGACGCGATTGACCAGGTCACGCAGCAGGCGCTGCGGGTTGTAGCCTTCGGCCACGTAATACAAATCCAACAAATTGCCGCCGAGACGTTCCTCACGCTCGACCAGATGCACGTCGTAGCCGCTGTCGGCAATTGCCAGCGCGGCCGTCATACCCGAAACGCCGCCGCCGATGACCAGCGCGGTTGGCACGCACGGCATTTTGTCTTTGTGTACCGGCTGGGCCGCGATGACCCTCCCAACGGCCACGCGTACCATTTCCTGGGCTTTGCGATTGGCTTGTTCCTTCTGTTCCCTATGCACACGCGTGCATTGCTCGCGCAGGTTGACCACTTCCAGCAAATACGGATTCAATCCCGCCTGGCACACGAGGCGTTGGAAAAGCGAGTCATGTGTGCGGTTGCTGCACGCTGCCACTACCACTCGATTCAGGCCTTCGCTCTGAATCCGGTCACGCATATATTCAAGCATTTCCGGGAAGCAGGCATATTCGATGACTTCCGCCACAGCCACATTCGGCCATTGTCCAGCCTGGCTAACCAGCGCGGGCAGGTCGAGGTAATCACTGATGGTCTGTCCGCAGGTGCAGGCGAAGACACCCACCTTTGGCTTATCGCCGGTCACATCCCGTTCGGGCGGGAAGCCGTTGTCTGAAAGGAACGGCCAGACGCGCGTGTACGGATAAGTGTGCAAACGGTCATTGAGCAGACGCATCACCTCGGCGGCCGCGCCGCTGGCGTCAATGATGGTCTCGACGATTTCCTTCGGAGACGAGAACGCCCCACAGACGAAGACGCCCGGCCGCGAGGTCTGGAGCGGCGTGAATTTATCCGTCTGGCAGAAGCCATATTGATTGAGTTCGATATCGAGAATTTCTGAGAGCTGGCTGGCCGATTCGGGCGGCTGGAGGCCGGTCGCCAGAACAACCATCTCGAAGCGTTCCTCGTGCAGTTTACCGTTCGGGTCGGCGTAGTGCAAAATCAAGTCATGCGTGGCCGGGTCTTCGCGGATGGCCGAAACGCGGTTGCGATTATAGTGAATGCCATGTTTGTTGCGCGCCTTGTTGAAATAGGCGCTGTATTCCTTGTTGAAGGCGCGCTCGTCCATGATGAAGACGCTGCAATTCACATCCTTCAGGCGTTGCTTTGCCAGGATGGCTTCCTTGGTGGCATACATGCAGCAGATGGACGAACAGAAAGTGTTTTGCTGGTCGCGCGAGCCGATACATTGCAGCCAGGCAATGGACTTCGGCGTGAGCTTATCCGATGGGCGGACGACCACGCCTTCGGTCGGGCCGGAACGGGAGGCCAGCCGCTCATACGTCATGGCCTGGACGACGTTGGGATAGCGCCCGTAGCCGAGTTCTTCCAGTTGCGTAGCATCATAGACCTGGAAACCGAGCGCCAAAATCACCGCGCCGACCTCCACTGACAGCAAGCGCGGCTGCTCGTCCAGGTTGATGGCTTTGGTCGGGCAGATTTTCTGGCATTCTTGGCAATCGTCGCAATACGGGCCGCGGTCAATGCAGTAAGCGTCCGGTGTGGCACGCGCCGCGATTTTATAAGCGGCCTTGCGTTTGGTCATGCCCAGTTGGTATTCATTGGGCAGTTCAACCGGGCAGGCCTCGGCGCACAGCCCACAGGAAGTGCAGCGCGCGATACTGACATAGCGCGGCTCCTGACGCAGTGAAACGCTGAAATCGCCCGCTTCCCCCTCCACATCCATGATGCTCGTATTGGTCAGAATTTGAATATTGGGATGCTGATTGTTTTGAATATACGCTGGAGAAATCGAAGGGCGAGTGCAGCCGTAACCGTGATCGGGGGTGCCGCGACACAGCACGCAGTCATGCTGCGGGAACATGAAGCCAAGTTGAGCCACCCGCCCGCCCAGGCAGGGTGTTTGTTCGACCAAATAGACTTTCAACCCCGCGTCAGCCAGGTCGAGCGCGGCGCGCATTCCTCCGATCCCGCCGCCAACAACCAATACGGCAGCCGGCTTCGCGCGGATTGTCTGTGATATTGCCATCTGCATCATTGTCTCTCCCGAGTAGGCCTTCGGTAAGCGGACAACGGTTTAACCCGTATCCGCCCTCCCAGATGCTAAAGAGTCGGCAGCAAATACTCGTACGCGCTCAACGCCGCCTTGGCGCCTTCTCCTACCGCAACCAGCACCTGCTCGGCATAAGTATTGGTGACATCACCGGCTGCGAAGAATCCCGGGACGTTGGTGCGGTTGCCACAGTCCACAATTATGCGCCCATGCTCATCCAGTTTGACCAAGTCGGCGACCATCTGCGACATGGGCGTGAGCGCCATCTCGATGAATGTCCCCTCTGCGGCAATCTCCGAGACTTTACCGCTCGGGTCTTTGAGCACCACGTTCTCGGCAAATTCATCGCCCTTGAATTCGACCACCTGGTAGTCTTTGAAGATGGTGACGTTTTTCGCTGCAGATAGCTTGTTGCCCAATGGAGTACTTAGGATATCGTCGTCTTTGCATACCAGGGTGACATGCTTGGCAACCGTCGCGAGTTCGCCGGCCGCGCTCAGCGCCAGGTCTCCATCGCCGATGACAACAGTAATTTTATCAATGAACAAGGGGGCATAACTGAGTGCTGAATAGCACAGGCCGCGCATGGTGAACTCTTTCTCGCCGGGCACATTCAGGCGAACCTGCCTTGCACCGGTCGCCAGGACGACTGCTTTGGCTTGCAGTATTTCGCCGCTTTTTGTCGCGATGACAAAATGGTCGCCTTCTTTTGTGATCTTCTCGGCTGTATCCATTTTGCGGGCGAATTCCAGGTATTCGAGTTCACTGCGGAATTTATTGACGGTTTCCAGTCCACGGATGACCTGATAATCCTGGATCCAGGGCAAGGCAAGCCGGTATTGGGTTTTTCCGCCCAGGTCTTTGGTCAGCATCAATACGTTGAGACGTTTTCGAATTGCATAGACAGTTGCAGTCAGGCCCGCAGGGCCGCCACCGACAACAATTAAGTCATACATAGGTTCCTCCTCTTTGTAGAGCGATATTCATATCGCCCTTTGGTTGCGGAATGAATTCCGCGTTACGCTAATAAGCAGCTTTGACCGTTTCCGCATCCACTTCGGGCGGCTTTATATTTTCCGGCGCTTCGGGGATGAAGCCCTGCTCCATCATCATCTCGGTCAACTGGCGCGAGCGCCGGATGATCTTGGTAGCATTGTCGAATTCTTCTTTATAAGTCACCGGCTTGAGCGCCAGCCCTTGCTCAATGGCCTTCATCGCCACAGCCGCCGCCTCGCGCGGGAAGACTTCCCAATCGTCCATATCGGGCAGGATGTGCTCCGCATCCAGCCGATCGCCGACATGGTCGGCCAGGGCTTGAGCAGCCGCGAAGCACATTTCGTCGGTGATGGTGCTGGCGCGCACATCCAGCGTGCCGCGGAAGATGCCGGGGAAACCCAGCGAGTTGTTGACCTGGTTTGGGAAATCGGAACGCCCCGTTGCAACGACGGTCGCGCCGGCTTCCTTGGCTTCCCAGGGCCAGATCTCGGGTACCGGGTTGGCGCAGGCAAAGACGATTGAATCCTTGGCCATCGTCTTGACCCACTCCGGCAGGATGACGCCCGGCCCGGGTTTTGACAGGCCAATCACCACATCAACGCCTCTCATCGCATCGGGGATATCGCCTTCACGCCCCTCTGCGTTGGTTATGTTGCATAATTTCCACTTATCCATGTATTCGGCCTTGCGCATTTCCAGGTCTTTGCGATGTTTGCCGAGGATGCCTTTGCTATCCACCATAAGGCACTTGGCCGGATCAGCGCCCCAGCCGAAGATGAGGCGCGAGCAAGCCACGTTGGATGCGCCGGTGCCAATGAAAGCAATCTTGACCTCGCTCATCTTTTTGCCGACCACCTTGAGGGCATTGATCAATCCCGCAAGCGTGACGGTGGCAGTGCCTTGCTGGTCATCGTGCCAGACCGGGATCTCGGCTTTCTCGCGCAGCGTATCGAGGATATAGAAACATTTCGGGTTTGAAATGTCTTCCAGATTCACGCCGCCAAAACCGGGCTGCAAAGCCAGCACGATGTTGATGATCTCATCTGGATCCTTCGTGCCAACCATGACCGCGATACCATCCACTCCACCCAGGTACTTGTAGAGCAGGGCTTTGCCCTCCATAACGGGTAAACCGGCTTTGGGGCCGATGTCACCCAAGCCTAGGACCCGCGTGCCATCGCTGACCACAATGACGGTATTCCACTTGTTAGTGTACTCATACACCAATTCCGGGTTGGCCGCGATAGCTTTGCACGGCGCGGCTACACCCGGTGTGTACCAGATGGCAAAATCATTAAAGTCCCGGACAGAGCATTTAAGCGCAGTCTCAACCTTCCCCCGGTAGAATGGGTGAAGCA
The DNA here is from genome assembly GCA_030018695.1 of Anaerolineales bacterium. Taxonomy (GTDB): domain Bacteria; phylum Chloroflexota; class Anaerolineae; order Anaerolineales; family Villigracilaceae; genus CG2-30-58-95. Next base: position 12,336 of record JASEHI010000013.1, on the reverse strand, counting down.
GCATGGCATCGGAAGCCGGTTTGGTTGCCTTCGCCAGAAGCTGTTCGACGGTCATCTTCTGATCCGACATGAGTTTCTCCTTATTGAAATTTGTTGATAACATTACTACTCGGTATCGTTTGCGCGATCTGCGCCATTCGTAGGTCGGATTGCCAATCCGACTTACTCGGAATCATTCAGCGCGATCCGCACAATTCGTAGGTCGGATTGCCTATCCGACTTACTTCAGAGAGTGCCCTGCCTGCCCTGGCGGGCCAGGCCAGGGAGTGAAGCGAAGGAGTGGCACTCTTGAGCAGCTACTGATTGAGATATCCTTCGGCGTAGATGACTTTGTTGAGCAGGATTTGCACTGTCTTCCAGATGGCGGCCTGCTCGGGGTCGGACAGATCGAAGTCCTCGTATTGAGGTTCATCACTGGCTTCGATGCGCTCAGCAATCTTATTGTAGACGCGAGCCAGCGGCGTGGACTGATCCTTGCTCTCGATCCAGCGGATGACATCGTTCTGCTCTTTATCGAATGGATTAGCGATCATCATCTGCAGGCCGACGCCCATCAGCATAGCCAGATAGACGCGGTTGATCAGCGGGCGGTTTTCGGGCGGGACGGCATTCGAGACATTCGAGAGGCCGATGGAAATCTTCGGCGCGGGGTCCCAGGAATACGGCAGGATGCGCACCGCTTCCAGCAACTGCGGGCAATATTCCTGGCAGCCGGAGACGGTCAGCACCAGCGGGTCAATGATCAGGTCTTCCATTGGAAAATCAATTTCCAACATACGCGGAATTAGCGTTCCAACCGCGATATTGACGCGCTCCTCAGCCGCCACCGGAATGCCAGCGCTGCCCATCGTCAGCGCGATGACTTTGGCGCCATACTTCTTTGCCAGCAAGGGGATTTTTTCCAGCCTTTCCGGCTCGGCGGAGGTGGAGTTCAGGATGGGCTGAGCCTTCTTGATGCTCTTCAAGGCGGCTTCCATGCCATCCACGTTGGTGGTATCAATCGAGAGTGGCACGTCCACGACGGCTTCAATTGATTCGACGATCCATGGAAAGACTTCGGCGAAGTCCTTTTTGCGCGGGCCGAGGTTGATATCGACACACTTTGCCCCCGCTTCGACCTGTCTGACCGCCAGATCCATGAAAAACTCACGGTCGCGATTGGTCAGGGCTTCCTTGACCTTATCTGAAATGATGTGGATATTTTCTCCAATTATATACATGGCGTCCTCCTCAATCATTAGCATAATGCGTAACACGCAAAACGTTATCTTTTGGAATTTTACGTTTTACGTATTACGTTTTACGTTCTAGAACTCCTCGACTTTCGGCTTGAGCGTCATCATCAAAAAGACGATGTCGGCGCAATCGCCATCCGGCAGCATAAAATAATCTTCCAGCGTGCACTGGATTTTAAAGCCCAGTTGCTCAAAGGCGCGTACAATTTTGGTCTGCTCGGCGAGCACCTCGCCGATCAGGATTTGCAAGCCTTGTTTGCGGGCCAGTTCGATGGCGGAGCGCACCATTTTCATGCCCAGGCCGCGTTTACGAAAGTCCTTGGACAGGAAGATGCGTATCTCGCCGATGTGCCGCCGCGCCCCGTGGAAGAAGTGCAGCGTCACCAGACCCACGGCGCGTTCCTTGACCAGCGCCAGCAGCGGCAGCGCATCGTCATAGTCTAAATTGTCACACCATGTGCGCACAACTTCGGCGTCTTTTACGTTGCTGCGAAAAATGCGCAGGTCTTCATCGGAAACAGGTGAAAACAATTCCTCGAGACGCTTGCAATCATCTTTGATTAGCGGTCTGAGCAGCACATGCACGCCATCCCGCAGGGTGACAACTTCGCGGAAATTCTTAATCTGTTCCGGTAACATAGTAACTCCTTTCACCAGAGCTGCAAAACAAATACGTTTTACGTTTTACGTTTTACGTAACGCCGCTTCCACCGTCGGAAACTTCGACATATCCGTGTGCGGCAGGAACATGGCGGACATAAATGCGTCGTAGAAAGTATTATCCGCGGAAAGCTCGATGTAAGTCATGCGACGGGCGATCTCGGCCACGCGATCGCGCGCCTGCCAGTCGAGCAGGGCGTAATACGCGCCGCGCACCGCCGTGTTTCCCAGGAACTCGAAGCGCTCCCAGGGCATGTCCGGCAGCAGCCCGATCTGCACCGCCTTCTCCACATTGATATACTTGCCAAACGAACCGCCGATCAACATTTTATGGACATCCGCCAGCGAGACGCCAACCTGGTCAGCCAGCACGGTGTAACCGGCGTAGATGGCAGCCTTGGCGCGCAGCAGGTTATCCACGTCCACGCGGCTGATGACAATATCATCGCCGTCTTCCGTCTCCGCGCCCCAGGCAACGACATACTCACCGCCGTGTTCGCTCTCACGGACGCGCCTGGTCTTCAGCGAGGTATTGACGTTGCCAGCCTTATCCAGCACGCCGGTCAGGAAAGCCTCAGCCAGCAGCGAAATCAGGCCGGAGCCGCAGATGCCGCGCGGTTTGCCGCCGCCGATGACACGATAGCTCGGCTCGAAAGTCTCGCCGTTGATCCAGACTTCCTCGATGGCGCCTTCCATGGCGCGCATCCCGTCCACCACCCCCGCCCCTTCGAAGGCGGGGCCGGCCGAGCAGGCGCAGGTCACCAACCAGTCACGGTTGCCCAGCACCATCTCGCCGTTCGTGCCGACATCCAGGAAGAGGGTAATGTTATCGCTCAAATCCACGCCGGAGGAAAGCACACCGGCGGTGATATCCGCGCCGACGTAACTGGCCACGCCGGGCAGGCAATCCACCGTCGCTTCGGGATTTATCCTCAGGCCGATTTCGCGCGCCGTGATCAACGGTGGATGATTGACCGCGGTAATAAAGGGCGAGAGGCGGATGCTGGCCGCGGGAACTCCCAGCAGCAGATGGATCATGGTGCTGTTGCCGACTAGCGCGGCTTTGATCACTTCCGGCGCTGAAATCTTGAGGCGCTTGCAGGCGGTTTCAGCCAGTGAATTGATGGTATCCACAACGCGGGATTGCATCTCTTCGCCGCCGCCCTCCTTGCTGGCGTAGACGATCCGCGAGACCACGTCCTCGCCGCGCGCGATCTGGCTATTGTATTCGGCAATTTGCATCTTGACCTGGCCAGTGACCAGGTCCACCAACCAGAAGGTGACTGTGGTCGTGCCAATGTCAATCGCCGCAGCCCACAGCGGGGTATCTTCGTCAGTCGGGCCGGGGCGCAGGTCAATCAAGCGCGCCGGGGCATCTGAATCGCCGGAAGCCATATCCAGTATGGCCGTGACCTGCCATTCGGCTTCCCGTAAAATCACGCCAATCCGCCGCAATAACGCAAGCGAGCAATCTGTCTGGCCGATATTGGCCTGCGTCCGCAAGGCGGTTTGCAGGCGGGCCAGATCGTCAGTCTGGTCATCCATGTTGGGTGGGTTGAGCGACAGGTTGACGCGGCGGATACGCTGCGACCAGCGGAAATCATAATTTTCTGGGACTTTGACTTCGGTGGCCACGCGGTCGGAAGTCATCCGCCGGGCAATTTTCTCCTGCGGTGGGACGAACACCAGCAAATCGCCTTCGATGACCGACTGGCAGGCCAGCGCGTACCCATCCGCGATGTCTTCGACGGAAAGACGCAACGCGCTGCGCCGGCGGATATTGCCTTCCGTGACCTGGACGATACAGCGTCCGCAGCGTCCCTGCCCACCGCACGGCTGGCCGATCTCCACACCGGCTTCATGCAACGCCTCGACCAGCAGGCTGCCAGTCGGCACTTTGGCAGTTGCACTCTTGCCGGTTTCGGCGATTTGAAAGCTGACGGTGTGTTCCATAATCGGTTACACGTTGGCACGTTTGAACGTTTGAACGTGTGACGTGCCAACGTTTGAACGTTTGAACGTTTGAACGTGTGTCGTGCCAACGTGTGAACGTTTGAACGTTAAATCAATGCCTGTTTCATGAAGGCAGGCACATCCACCGCCTCGCGCGGGCCGACGCGAATTTCCCAGTCGGGCAGCTCGGCTTCCAGCTCGCCGGAAAGAACCGCCACGTGACCGGGGATGACAATCCGTTTGCGGCTGACTTTGCTGGCAACATCCATCGTCTTGATCGTCTTGGCAATCCGCTCAGAGTCGAACTTGCCGGCTGCCCAGGCCGTCAGCACCGACATACCTTCGGCGTCGCAGACCACCAGCCAGGCCGGTAAACCGGAGCCCTCCACTTCGTTGGCGATGGAGAAGTAAGTGATGCTGAAGTTGGTGGTAACCAGCACCGGGCTTTCGGGCTTGGGATTGTTGATTTCGTAAATGCCGGGCTGCACCTGAATCGGTTTCTGCGGGTCGGTATAGATATTTTGACGCAGGACAAGCAGCGGGTAGAAGAGTTCCGCGGCGAAGCGCGGCAGGACGACGAAACCGGCGTATTTGCTGATCGCCTGCGCGGCAGCGACGGCGTCCCGCCCGTTCCCACCTTCAGTAAAAGTAACCAGCGGGTAGCCCAGTGGTCGGAAATTGGATTTGAGCGCCAGGCGGCGGAGTTGCGTGGCAAGCGACAGATTCTGGCTGAGATTGTCACCCTTGACTTCCAGCGCCATATCTTCCACGCCCTTGGCCTGGATTTTAGCAGTCAGGTCGGCCAATTCGTCGAGCGACGCGCCGCTGACGGTCAGTGAGGCGGAATATTTCTTGGCCAGATCGGCCATCGCCTCCCAATTGGAAGCGTCTGCCCCGCAAAGCATCGGATTTTCGCCGGGGAGCGCGGCCAGGCCTGCATCCAAAACAGCCGTATCTTTGCCGACCAGGATCAGAGGACGCTTGGTGGCGCTGCGCACAGCCTTGACCGCGGCGCTGAAATCGCCGCCATCCGCCTCGACCGCGAAACCATCCACGCAGAGTTCGATGCCAACGTAGTTGACCTTATACGCATTGGCTTTGGCGACCTCGGCCTTGATCGCCTCCGCCCCGTCGCTGGCCTTGACTTTGACGAACAGCCCGGCCTTGTTGAAGAAGGTCTTTTCGTGGCGGAATAGCACTGTCTCGTTGCCAGCCTTGATTTCACCGCCTGCGGCTTTGAGCGTGATCAGTCGAATCGGCGGCGCGGCTGACTCGGCCAACTGCTTCCTGGATTCCTCCGTTACGTACGGGCAGGCCGCGAGTTCTGCCTGCTTGGCGGCTAGTTTCATGGCGAAGGCCAGGCAGGTCGGAAAACCGCATTCCTTGCAATTGGTTTGCGGGAGCAATTTGTAGATTTGAATACCTGAAAGAGCCATAGGAGTTCTCCGTTTTCACGTTTTCACGTTTACACGTTTGCAGGTTGGCACGTTGGCACGTTGGCACGTTGGCAGGTTGAACGAACATGCTAACGTGTAACATGCCAACGTTCAAACGGCCATAAGTTCTTCGATCGCGCGATGCACCCGTTTCACGCTTTCCGGGTGGCGCAGGACAACAATCGTCGCGCCGGTCTCGATCAGCGCAACCGCGGTCACCGTCTCCCAGTTGATGGCGCGTTCTTTCCAATCACCCCAGGATTCCGGCACGCCTTCGCCCACTTTGGATTCCTTGGTCTTCCAGGCTTCGAATCCAGGAGTGACGATCATCGGCCCCTGCGTCATGGCATCCCCTTGCAGGGCGGCCAGGCGCAGGCGCTCCATAACCGAGTAGCCGTATTCGATGCCGTAACCGAGCGCACCGGTGGTTGGATCCATGAGGATGCGGTCGGCGGGCATACCCATGTCGCTGATCAGGATGTTCAATTGCTTCGACAGGTTGACATCCATCGGCGCGCGGGCTGTGACAAGGTGGCCATTGGCCATTGCCGTGGCAACGATGGTGCGATAGTTTTTGTCCTCGCAAATGCCCAGCACCAGGCGCTCGCCTCGCGTGGCTTCGGCGACAGGCACCAGCAGTTCGTTATCCAGTTCCACCTGTCCGGGGCCGTAGACTAACAAAGGCAGGCCGGTCGCGCCGAGAACGGCTTTCGTGGCAGCCACCGCCGCGTCAGGCGTATTCGGCTTTCCGTCCGCGCCGGTGACGCTGAGCGCCAGCAGGATGAGATCCGCGCCGGTGGCTTCGGCGGCTTTGGCCCAGGCGCCCGGGTCATTCATCGCCTCGCTCCAGACTTCGGCCAACAACGGCGACCAATCCTCCGGCTTGCGATCCTTGATTTCAATCGCAACGAGCGGAGGATTGGGTGTCGGGTTTTCAAAGTGCATGAATGGCAGTGAGGCCTCGCCGCCAATGGCGACGGTCTTGGACCGCGTGCCGCCCTCTGCGGCGGTCGCGCCCAGGGTGACAGTGCGGATTTTCCCGGGCCATTTATCTTTGGGGATTTCGATTGGCATAGCGTCCTCTCCTTTCAAAAGTAAATGGTTACTTTTTATTCCAAATCGTCGTCACTATTTTTGCGTCGCTCTTCCATCAGGGCTTTCAAAACACCTTTACCTTTGAGCGTACCTTGCAAACGTTTAAGCGATTCCTCATTGACAGGTTTGAGAATTATTGCTTCGCCGTTGTCGGTGACGGTAATTTTCGTACCAGGCACAATCCCATATTTTCGCCGTAAAACAGCAGGGATAACGATCTGGCCTTTTACAGTGGCGTAAGTTTCCATTCGTTTTCTAACCATATCAACTTCCAGACCTGACATGTCTCATCCGCGCCACGTACTTCCTCACTCCTCGCGTGGACAAAGGTCTTTGCCGGCCAACCCCTCGCGGAGACATGTCAGGTCTTTTACAGCTTGGCACGCCGACGGTCATCAGGTCACGGACAAGGAGAGATTTCATGGTTGTTTTTATTCGACGAGATTCAAGTTTACCTGCCCATGAGATTATCAAAAGGGCAATAGTTACATACTTATCAAGGAAAGCAACGGTACTACTACAAACGGCAAGCCAAATGAGATCAATACCAAAAACGCCCAAACCGGTAAGTCTGTCCATCTACTCCGGCCTGCTAACAATTCTGGGAAGTAGGCTGTGCTTATCCAAACGAGCGGTGGAATTTGCCAAATGAAGTGAAATATGTCATCGTCTGTAAGTAAACTTGTCCTTAACATCATTCCACTAATCATAGAGAGGCCTATGCCAATGACTACACCAGCAATCAATTCGAAATTTTGATACTGATGCGTTTTTGTTAACAAAGTAAGAGTGATGATTGTAGAACAGGCGGTTAAACTTATGAGTAATAATGAGCTAAGGTCTATAGCACGCTCAAGTAAAAGTGAATAGTTGAAATAACCAGACCAACTATGTGCCCACTCATAAAAAATATTGTTGCCTATCCAGACCACTAAAAAAGTTAATATGCCTGCCAAGAAAGAGCCTAGCCCGGCTTTGATGCTTTGTTGCCAGTTACGTGTAATGGTTGCCCTGAGCAAAATTGGGCTGGAAAGCGTGGCTACCAAGCCTAAAATTAAAGTAATTACCAAAGGCGTTTCCCAAACTGGTCCTCCGTCAGAACTCCACCATCCCCCCCACATAGCAACATAGAAGGCCCATCCAGAGAAGACTAAACCGCCTCCCCAAAGGAGGCTACATCCCCATGTGATAAACAATATGTTTGCCAAAGTAGGAAAGGGATGTTCTTTAGCAGGCGCAATTTCATGGATTGACATCGTATTTCTCTCTACCACAAAATGATTGGCAATTCGATAATACCGCTCATGTGGGGCGAATTGAAGACTACTTGCAGGATGTAAGTTCCGGCGATTAGACCCTTAGTTTTCAAGTTGTGATGGTACTGTGTATTACCCAAGATTGCCACTCCTTGGGTTGGATTGTGCGCGAAGACAAATGGCCCAGCAATTACATTTCCCGAATCATCCAGCAAATTCAATTCGACACTCTCGTCACGCACAAAGATTCCACTTAGATCATGCACACGGAATTTTACTGGAATGGTACTTCCCGCTTTGGCGGAATATGTCCCTGAACCACTTATAGGGGACAACCACTCAAAAAAGTAAACTGTGAAAGAAACCTGCTCTTGTGATGCGTTTCCTAAATGATCTTCGGCCAGTACGGTTAACGTGTGTGCGCCATACGGCAATATCGTAACCGCACCATTGAAAACCAATAGTTCATTTGGTGTGCCCATGTCTATATATCCCCACTCGTTGAGGACACCCGATATATCATCATTGCTTTGCCATTCTACAAGTGTGCTACCTGCTAACACCTGTCCCTGCGTGGGGCTAACTATTTCAATTTGCGGTGACTTGCTGTCTACACTTTCTGTTGTATCAAGGACACTTGTTGCTTCAACCACATCGTCAATGACACCGTCTCCATCGTGATCAAGGTTGAGCAATGGCAACTCAATCGAGGATGTATCAAAAAGCATCTCCCCTGTTGTGGTTATGGTCAGTGGCGCTCTCAAATAGACGATGGCTTTTTCGGTCCCATCGCTCTTATATAAATGGAGAATCAAGTTGAAACTCCCACTATCTGTTGCTTTTAGGAAGATTGTGTACTCTCCATGACGGCACGGGTTCGAGCAGCATTTCCTTGGGGTAGATAGCGTTGCGGCTCAGCAACATGCCAAGGGCAGTCGCGATGGCAACGATGGCGAGGATGAGGAAGAGAATTAAGTCAATAGTCATGGTCACCTTTTGATTATAGCAGACAAGAATTCAGTGAGAAGGCTGACGGTCATGAGGCCGCGAATGAGGAGAGAGTTCATGGCGCAGGCGGCAAATACTCTGGCGGGACTTTGAGTATCAGAACAGGCTGAGGTACTGGAAAAAAGTGCGCTGGCAGAAACGTGGGGAGAAAACCCGAAAAATCCAATCCATAGGCGCCAAAACCCCAACTACTTAAAATTACTCCCCGATCATCATAACGCCATGCTATTGGTTCTAAATAGTCTGAATTTGGCAGTTGATAATTTTTTACAATACGCTCGTTAGTGTTCGTTAAATAGATGCCATCAGCTCTTGCAAGGAATGTTCCCGAGCGCGAGGACAATTCTCCGGTAAAGTCAAAAATATTCTTAGGGCTTACATAAGAAATCTGGTGAGTGTTTAAAAATTCTTCTATTGATAGGCTACAACAGATTATCAGATCACTTGTAGATATCCCGTAGTATCTAGAATCGGTGTTAAATACAACATCATAACGGCCAACTACAAATACTTCATGAGCGCTGCGAAGTATGGGAATGATCACAGTCGGATCAATTGTCGTCCTCTGTCCCCATTCATCCACGAGAAAAGGCAGATTTTTAAGATATTCCACTGGATAACTCATTCGTGTGTGAATATCGAATACGAATGCTTCTCGCTGTGAAGTTTGGTAAAAGAGCAAATCGTCAGAGAGAATCTCGTAGTCGTCTTCCCTAGTTGTGGGCAGTTTGATACGTTTCCCTGTCCGCAGGTCCAAAATGTACTTGAAATTATACGGAGACCCCACTTGAATCAACGCTCCTCCCGATGAGATGGTTATGAATTTGTCTTGCTTGTGGCAGGCGGGAATGATGACCTCCGCTTGCTCAGGATAACGGAACGATTCGCTATGCAAGGGACAGCAACATTGAAACAGATATTGAAGGAACAAATTGTTCCGCCCCCACAGGCCATAACACCAGGCGAGATAGATGATCCCGAGGATGGGCAGTATCACAACGACCCAAAGATGCCAACGTTTCAATCGCAACTGCTTTCCCATATCTGCCTCTTCAGTAGCCTTACGGGCTCCCCGTACCAGGCACATTGAATCGCAGTTGGTAGGGGTTGGCCGCGCTCCAATTCCCATTGACTCCGACTATCCGAACATAGTAGTTGCCCGGCGGCACATTTCGGAGGATGACCAACTCGGCGGCCTTGTTGTCCTTGGTCGAACTGCCCAGTAACTGCCCGGCGGCGTTATAAACGTATAAATCGTAGTTGGCTGGCAGGCTGGTCAGGTGTACCTGCAGATTACCACTGCGCTCCAGCCGGAAGCGGAACCAGTCTTCGTCCTGGTTCGGACAAATAAAGTAGCGTAGGTTGACGTTGTTGGGACTGGTCTCCGGCACCAAACCGGACACGTCTGGGGCGTCATCCGTAAGCATCGGCAGTAAATCGGCCGAGGTCAGGAAGGACTCGAAGGCGCCGATGTCAATTTGTGGAACGCCATCACCATTGCCATCCAATACCATCTCATGCAGGATGTCGGGATTGCCCGCGTCAATCAAAAGCGATGTTAGCGAAAGGGAGAAATCGCCATCTGTGGGATTCAGAAACTGCGGATTGAGATCGAACAGGTTATTATGCGCGTTGGAAGCGGCGCTCAGATTGCCCGCTCGCCAGCCCGCGGCGCAATCATCGCTTGACCTACAAATCGAAAACAGGTTGTAGCTATATTCCACCTGCCCATCACCCGAAGACAGGATGCGGATGGGGGCAACGGCCTGCCCAACAAAAATGTTATTGCGAATGAAGGAAGACTCTGGCTGGGTAGCAATCAGGTTATGCGTTACCCCCGATTGCCCACCAATGAAGGTATTGTTTTCCAGTGTGTATTGGATTGGACTGCCCGGGATCAAACTTTGAACGAATACACCTCCCAGGGCGTTATTATCGAAAACAACGTTGCGCACCAGAATATCTTTCAGGCTGCTTGGGGAGACATCTATCAATTCAATGCCATAACCGCTGCCGCCGCGAATGGACATCTGAACAATTGTTACGCCGCTGGAGGTAATCCAGAAAGCAGACTGTGAAGTTGCGCCCGGTTCGATAATCGTTTGCTCGCCCGAATCTCCAATCAGTGTGAGCGGTTTGTCTATGGTCACCGTCTCACGATAGACACCCGCTGGAACAAAGATGATTGTGCCTGGAGCCGCCTGCATAACGGTCGCTTGCAGAGAAGCGCCCGTTACAGTAAACGCGCGCGCGTTCTCCCACATCACCTCAAATTTCTGGTCAAAATCCCCTGTTGCTCTTACACTGTCAACGCCGAAACTGTATTCGGCCAAATCAATAAAACCGCCCTCTCCAAAAGCGCTGAAATCGAAATTCTGGCTGCCCACAATCAAAAACTGTCCATCCAGGGAAAGAGACTTCGCATGCAGATTGTTATTGGTAAACTTGACTTGCAAGTTTGAGAGCGCAGTGGGGCAATCGCTTCGCGCAAGAATTTGCTTGCGAAGGTTGTCCAAACTCAATGCAGTGTAGGGCTCTTCTATACCTGATAGCAACAACCGAATTTCTGCACAATTATCATGGATGGCATCCACAATGGCTTCCGAATATGGCATCGGGCCTTTTTCTCCAGGAACCGAAGGCGGCCAATAGTATTTGATACAATGCTTTATGCCTTTAATTACAAAGCACTTTTCCTCAGGCGGGTAATTCTCAAAAAAACGGTTCTGCAGGAAATTTACGCGTTGCGTTGCATTACGAATCGCTCCGCTTATGGACGCATCGGCGGTTTTATCTGTATTGTCGCGAAAAAGCGAAAATGCGTTGACAAGGTTGTCTCCGCTACCAGGGCGGATCTCCAGAACAGACGGAGCATGCGAGATTAAGCCGCTCGCGCGGACCCATAGACTATCAAACACCTCCAGCGCATCCTGAACAATCGGGCCGGAGAGTTTAATCCCGACATCAGTAGTGGTTCCTGGGTCTAGGTATGTATTTTGCATATTATACCCGGACACGATGGCTTTCTGCCCATCTACAACCAACATTTTGACGTGGCTGTGAGTATTTGGGCAGCCAGGATAAACCGTAACCTCTACTTTCCACTTTGGATCATCAGGGGGAATTCCTAGTTCGTTTAACGCACTTAATACGGTTGCGCTTTGACCTAGATCAAAACCAAGCAGGATTCTTACTTGAATACCTGATGGATAATTGTTTGGTTCTGCCTGAACCTTCGTGTGCAACTCTTTAACACCCTGAAGGAATATTTGTCCTGGACTTTGATCGCCGTCATCCCAGATCATAGTCGTAAAATCCACCTCATACTTTGCTTGGCTGGCAAGTTCAGCAAACTCTTGAAAAGCAACTCTTCCTGAAGATGGGTCTTCAATAAAGGTTAGTTTTTCGAATTTATTCAAGCAGTAATTCTGCTCACCGACCACATCAAACACAGCCTGTCCAATATTTGAGAGAGTATCTTTATAATCAGTGCAGTCATATCCAAGCCTGATCACCAGCCGCGCAGCGTTTTCAGTGCCCGGATACCATACTGGTCGGTCATATCCAATTACCCGACGGTGACGGTAGGTGCCGCTAGCGGGCCCTGCATTCTTTACAATGATTGCAAGTGCATTTCCTGAATTCCAGTCCGAACGATTGACAATCTCTTGAACGATGGCTGTCAAATCAGAG
>JASEHI010000139.1 GCA_030018695.1 Anaerolineales bacterium | reverse complement strand
ACCGGCTCAACAACCTCTTGCTGGTGCTGATCGCCGTCAGCGTGGCCGTCGCCATGCAGACCGTCGGCGTGGCGTTGATGGTCGCCATGCTGGTCACGCCGGCTGCCACCGCCTCCCTGCTGTCCAACCGCCTGCCGTCCATGATGATGCTTTCTGCCGCCATTGCCTCACTTTCGGGTGTGGTCGGGCTATACATCTCATACTACATTGGGATCACCTCCGGCTCGGCCATCGTGCTGACCGCCACGGCCTTTTTCCTGCTGGCTTTCCTGTTCAATCCAAGACGCGGGGTTTTGAGGAAATGGATTTAACACGAAGGCCACGAAGGCTTGCCCTGAGCTTGCCGTCTCGCACCGGCGTGCCACCGTTGTTCGCGGCACGAACGGTGTCGAAGGGAACACAAGGGAATAAAGGGAACATGCCCCGCAACTCGCTGCTTGCCTCGCCCGCGCCTCACATAGCACGCCTCACGCCTCACGTATCACGTTTTACGTTTTACGCATTACTCATTACTCTTTTCTCATCCCTTCTCCTCACCTCCTGCGCCAGCCCGGTCTCTTCCCCGACGCCCTCGACCGTGACTCCTAACGCAACCCTCACTCTGACTCCCTTTGGACCGCTTGTCACGCCCACCGAGACCTCCACACCAAGCGCCACGCCGATCCCCGCGCCGGAGCGCCCGCAGGTCACACTCTATGCCACGTTTGATTATGACGCGCATTATCTCTCGGTTGAACAAACCATCCTTTACCCGAATCAGACCGGCGAGAGGCTCGATAACCTCCTCCTGGCAGTTGAAGCGAACGCCTGGCGCGGTGGTTTTATTCTGGATTCCCTGACCGTGGACGGCCAGGCATCCACGGCGTACACGCTGGAAAAACAGCGGCTCGAAATCAATCTTTCCGAGCCGCTTGCGCCCGGCGCTGAGCTGACCCTCGGCCTGAAATTTCAACTCACCCTTCCGCGGCGGGATGTCAATACCGACCCGAACGATATCCGCCCGCAAATCTACGGCTGGACAGCGCAGGCCAGCAATTTGACGCACTGGTTTCCGTTCATTGTCCCGTATGTCTCAGGAAAAGGCTGGCTGCTGCACAATCCCTGGTTCTACGGCGAGCATCTGGTTTATGAGGCTGCCGATTTCGAGGTCAACCTGCGTTTCACCGACGCGGCCCGCGTGCCGGTCGTGGCTGCCTCTGCGCCAGGCGAATCCAACGGTGAGTGGACGCGCTACCGTCTCGAAAAGGCGCGCACCTTTGCCCTCTCGGCCAGCCGCGAATATGCCGTCAAGAGCCAGACGGCCGGCGCAGTGACGGTCTACAGTTACTATTATCCGTACTTTGAATCCGCTGGCGAGGCGGTTTTGCAGGCCACCGCCCAGGCGGTGCAGATTTACAGCGAGCGCTTTGGGCCGCCGCCGCACGCCGTCATCAGCGCGGTGCAGGCCGATTTCAATGACGGTATGGAATATTCCGGCCTCTACTTTCTCAGCCGCGACTATTACAATCAACCCGAAGGCACTCCCGGAAGAAAATACTTGACTGCCATAGCCGTACACGAGGCAGCCCACCAGTGGTGGTTCGAGCTGGTTGCCAATGACCAGGCGCTCGAGCCGTGGCTCGACGAAGCGTTGTGTACTTATAGCGAACATATTTACTTCGAAAGCGCCTCGCCGGCTACATTGAATGATTGGTGGTGGCCCGCTCGGATTGACTACTTCCAGCCGGCCGGCTGGGTGGATACACCCGTCTCCAAAGCGGGCGGTTACGAGCCGTATCGCCAGGCGGTTTACCTGCGCGGCGCCCGCTTCCTCGAAGCTCTGCGCCAGCGCATCGGCGACGAAGCCTTCTTTGCCTTCCTGAAAGACTATGCCGCGCAAATGGCATTCGAACGCGCCACCGCCGCGGATTTCTTCGCCATCCTGCGCCAGCACACCTCCGTTGATATTTCTGATATTATCGAAAAATACTTCAAGTACTCACATTAAAGACCGGACATGCCGCGCACCTCATCCCTGACGCTCCCTTTCCTGCTTCTAGCGGTTCTGGTCTGGACTTTGGCCGGTTGCGCCGGTCTTGATCTTTTAGCCCCATCCCCGGCGTTTTTCACTGCCATCCCGCCGACAGTCACACCCAACCCCAACCCCTCGCCCACCCCGACGCCCTTCCAGCCGCTGGCCGATGCGAGTGCAACTGAGATCCCGCCTGCGACTCTGACGCCTGTCCCTCCGCCAACTTTACCGCCAACGCCGACGAGTGCACTGTCTTTACCCCCCACACCAATCCCAGTTTCCGTCCCCACACGACCGCAGTATGTTCTCTCGGTATTACTGGACTATACCAACCATTCCCTATCGGTGGACGAGACCATCATTTATCCCAACCTATCCGCTGATTCCCTTTCGAGCATCGTTCTGGCGGTCGAGCCGAACCGCTGGATGGGGGCATTTCAGTTGGGTTCACTTGCCATCAATGGTCAAGTCTCCGCAGATTACCTCCTGAGCGGCCAGCGGCTGGAAATTTTCCTGCCCCAGCCACTCGTCCCGGGCGCTGCGGTCGTCCTGAACATGCACTTCGAGATATACCTTCCATGGATGTCTTTCAGCCAGATTTTTGGTTTTAACATCGCCCAGGTCAATCTGGTGGACTGGTATCCGTTTGTCGCACCTTATCTATCCGGACAGGGCTGGCTGCTGCACGAGCCGCGACCGGTCGGCGAGCATCTGGTCTACGATGGCGCTGATTTCGAGGTGACCATCCAATTGGCGGATCCCACCTTGCCGGTGACGATTGCCGCCAGCGCGCCCGTCGAGCCAAACGGCGCGGGCATGCGTTACACTCTTTCGAATGCCCGCGCCTTCGTCTTTTCAGCCAGTACGAGGTACCTTACCAGCACCACGACTGTCGGGCCGGTCGTGGTCACCAGTTATTACTTTGCCGGCCACGATGCCCCCGGACAGGCTATCCTGCAAGCGGTGGCAGCGGCTATCTCGGTCTATAGTGACCGTTATGCGCCCTATCCTTATGCCAGCATGAGCATCGTGGAAACCTACTACCCGGACGGCATGGAATACGGCAGCCTGTTCTTCCTGAACAAGGATTTTTATCGCGACTATGACGGCACGGCAAGGAACAACCTGATCACGATCGGCGTCCACGAGGCGGCTCATGCCTGGTGGTTCGGCCTGGTGGGTAACGATCAGGCGCTCGAACCCTGGCTGGACGAAGCGCTGTGCATCTACAGCGAGCGCATTTTCTACGAGACCACCTACCCCAACCTGGTGAGCTGGTGGTGGAACTTTCGCGTCTACGGTTTTCAGCCGACAGGCTGGGTGGATGCCAGCATTTACGACCTCGGCAGTTTTCGCCCCTACACCAACGCGGTCTACTTACGCGGGGCGCTCTTTCTGGAAGCCCTGCGCGTCCGCATCGGCGACGAGGCCTTCTTTGCCTTCCTGAGGGATTACGCCGCGCAGATGGCGGGCCGGCGCGCCACGGCCGGCGATTTCTGGGCTATCCTGGCTCTGCACACTTCGGCGGACATCAGTGATTTAAGACAGGCATATTTCAAGCCATGAAACAAATCTTTCCGAAGTCTCTGAAACTTCGGAAGGATTTGTTTCTACCGCTCTACCAACTCCCTCGCCTGCTCCACATACGCAAATGACTGGAAGCCGCCCTATGCTGTATAATCGCAGCAGTAACTATTTCGACAATTTCAGATCGAGGCTGCTGCGCCAAGCCAGAATAGATTGAAATACACGACAAACAAATCGCTTGCCAGTGGAATGGCCTGCCCGGACAACTGCGAGAAACGGGCTTCCGTGACAGTATGCACCCCCAACCCCCAAAACACGAACAAGCCAAGCCATG
>JASEHI010000138.1 GCA_030018695.1 Anaerolineales bacterium | reverse complement strand
TTTACCTGCACCATTGGGACCTAGGACGGCGATCAAAGAACCCTCTTCAACCGTCAGGCTGATATCCTCGTTGCCAACAATCCCATTCCGGTAGACCTTGTGCAAGTTGTAAATATCGAGCGCTATCATTTTACGCTTTACGCTTTCTCGGCATAGGGGCCAGGGTAATGGTGACGGTAAGATACTGCAGGGGGACGAACGCGGCAGAATTGCCTAAATTACTTTAGGCCGCCGCCACATCCCACACCGCAACACAAAGTTAGGATGTACTCAGGGAGTTCCTCAACTGTCAGTTCGATTGGTTCATCTGGGGTTTCCAGTTTTTCCTCGTTCATTGCGACATCTCCTTTACTGTTTTTTTGTAAGCTACCCTGGCCCCTACAGCTTAATAATACTATGGGGTAGGCTTCAAAGGTAGCTCCAAAGCAATCAGCCACTGGTGGGGCTGATGATGTGCTTAAGTCATGCCATCAAACTTTGGTACAAGGCCTGCGTCTCCGGCGAGGGCGGAATATCCAGTTCGGATTTGAGGGCTTCTTTACAAGCCAGATATTGGCGGGCGATGGCAGCCCGATCGCCCATGGCAGCATAAATGCGCATCGTCTGGCGATAGGCTTCTTCGAGGCAGGCATCCTGGGTGATCGCGCGCTGGCAGGTTTGCAGAGCGCGGGGCAGATCCCCGCTTTCGCGATAAAGCTCGCCCAGATTTAATAAGGCAGAGAGATATTCATGGTTCAAGCGTTCCCGCTCGAACCTGGCCCAGGCCGCATCCATGTCTTCCAGGTAGGTGCCCTTTACCAGAGCCACTGCTGTGCGGTAACAAGTGATGCGCTCGCGAATATCCCGGGCAGCATTCGCCTGCGCAATTTGAGCTTTGAAAGTTTCCACGTCGTAGTCGTAATCCAGAATGCGGTTGAACTGGTAAAGTTCATTCTCGAAAAAGATGGTATCCTGACCCAGGGCGCGGCGCAGGCGATAGATATTATTCTTGAACTTGACCTTTAATTGGGCTGGCGACAGGTCCGGCCAGAATTCGATCCCGACCTGTTCTTTGGTTACGGCTTGCGGCGCGTCGAGAAAATAAAAGAACAGGTTGCGCGCCTCTTGCGCCCGCCATTGTGAAGAGGTGACCAGCCTGCCATTTACCCTTACCTGCGCCTTGCCAAATGCCCGGATAGTCAAGCGGGGGAGGGATAATGGAACTGCGCTGGTCATCCGGCGCAGATGGCGGCGGAGCGCGGGTAATTTAGCCTCCATTTGATCAGCTTGTTTTATTAGTTCCCGGAGCGAACTCTCAAATTCGGGGTTATCCTGCAAATCAGAAAGCCAGGTGCGAATTTGCCGGGCAACCATGATCAAAGAATGAGCCGGCTGTTCCGATTTGACGATACTTAGTGCTGCCTGAATATATTCTTGAGCCTTGACTTTGTCTTGTAAACGGTTACAGGCCGCGGCCAGCCATAGCCGGCTCCAACCGGTCTCGATCAGCAAGTCGCCTTGAACAAAACACTGTTCAGAGATTAGCAAATCATTGGTAGCCTCTTGAGAGTTTCCTGTCGCAAGCAGGAAGCGGCCCCTTTCCAAGTGGAGGAGACCTTTTTCATAATTAGAGCTGCTTCTGTAGATTTGTTCCTGTGCGAGGTCCAGTAGCGATTGTGTTTGGGCATAATCCCCTTTAACTCGTGCAATGCCAGCCTGCATCAACGTCAAGTAACGGTTCAAGAAGTTGTTGTCTATGCGGAAGGCAATTTCCTGAGCTTGCTGGTAGGCCTGTTGGGCAGCATCCAGTTCATCCAGTTCGGCATACAGGTCGCCCAAGCTGGCCAGGTTCAAGGCCTCCATGCGCGTATGGCCGCTCCGCCGGGCGCAACTGAGGCCCTCTTCCAGGGCTGTGACGGCCTGTTCATATTCTCCCTGGGAGTGATACATGACACCCATATTGTTCAACAGGTTGGCTTGCCAGAATAAGTTGCCCACCTTTTGCCAGAGAAATAGCGCTTTTTCAAAATAGAACTGGGTGGTTTTATAGTCCCCTGTGGCATGGTAAACCATGCCCAACTCCATTTGTATCCTTGGAATATCTTGTCTTTCGTTCAGTTCATCGCAGATTACCAATGCATGCGCCAGGCATTCAACCGCCTGGCTGACCTGTCCCATACGATGCAGGCTCAATCCCTTCACTCTCATTGCCACACCATATGTGCTTTTTAGACTGTCATCCTCAGCCGTCAGGCTAAGAGCATTATCAGCATCTGCCAAGGATGCAGTGTAATTGCCTAGATAAAGGCGAGCGAAAGCCCGGCGTATCAAAGTGAGGGCCTGGTTGGCAACATCGCCTGCGGAACGGAAAGCGCTCTCAGCCTGATCGAGCAGGGATAATCCGGATTGTACTTTTCCCTTCATAACGGCAACGGCGCCTTGTAAAGAAAGCAAGACAGGACGCGCCCGAACAAGCTCATCGGGCAGCTGTTCCAGCCAGTTGGATAGGGTGATCAAACGGTCATTGTAGAGCAAGATCGTCCCGGCGCGCTCGACCAGGTCGGCTAAGGCATTGACATCCCCCAACTGTTGATAGACATGATGACTCTTCTCCCAATCTCCGCCCTGCTCGTGTACCTGAGCCAGGCGGCGATAGATGGGGTCTATCAATTCGGGCTGCTCTTCTTGCAGCCTGAATTTGAGAAAATCCTGGAACAGGTGATGGTAGCGCAGCCACTTTCCACCCGCGCCGACCGGCAGGACGAAGAGGTTGTTTAGCAGAACAGCCTCTATCATCCGCTTACAGTCATGAGGCGGGTCAGGGATCAATGGACTCAAAACGGCGGCACATAGATTGGCATCGAACTCATCCAGCAGGGAGGTGTACAGGAGAAAGGCGCGTAATTCGGCGGGCTGCTGGTCGAGCACTTGCTGGCTCAAGTAGTCGAATAGATCCACACCCGCGGCGCGCGCCGCCCGTAACCGGTCGGTGATGCCCTTGGTCTTGATCGGATTGGTGAGCTGCAGGGCAGTGATCCAGCCCTCGGTCTGTTGGATAAGTTCCTCGGCCGTATCTGTCGAAATGCGCTGGTGATAGTTTTGTTCAAAGAGAGCCTGGATCTCTTCTGCGGCGAAGGCCAGCTCGAGCGGCCCCAAACCGCCGACCTGATCGCGGGCGATCATCAGGATTGCATCCGGCAAGGTCACGACTTTCCTCGAAGAGATGATCAGGTGACAGTTCTCCCCCATCAGTTGGACAAAGCGGTTGACAAAGTCGCGAATGGCGGGCGTGTCGTTGACGAACTGGTAATCGTCCAGAACCAGGATAAAGTGTTCGGAAATCTGTTCGTAAATCTCGTTGACCAGGGTGACGATCAAGCGCTCGGTATCCTCTTCCAGCGAGGTGATGTTACTCAACGCAGCAGTGGACTGGCGGCCGAATTTTGGAAAACGCTGAGCGAGCGCGGCGATGAAATAAGCAATAAAGCGTTGTGGGTCTTGATCCAACGCATCCAACGATAACCAGCACAACGGCATCTCGGCGTGACTGGTAAAATCAATCAGAAGCGAAGTTTTTCCGTACCCGGCGGGAGCGGAGATCAAGATCAGCCGTTTATCCAACAGCTCGTACAACAGCTCCAACAATCGCGTTCGAGTAAGGATTTCGTCGCGACGTTTCGGGATGATAATCTTGGTTCGGCTGAAATGGATGCTTTGAGTGGGCATGTGTCACCTGCGACTCGTCTATTTTACACGCGTATGAGTTTTTTTTCGCAACTTATCTGCCGGTACTGTATCCTTCGTTCATGAAATTCCCGCAAGATTTGTGCCGTGAAAGAGTCATTCCAGGGAATGCTATGATTGATTTGGGTGTGTTTCAAATGAGTTGAAGTAAGAACGTCCCGAAGGTTTTGATGA
>JASEHI010000137.1 GCA_030018695.1 Anaerolineales bacterium | reverse complement strand
AGGCAAACCAAGAGATATCTTTCTCTTTGCAATAGCGATCAATCTCCCGGTATTCTTCCAGTCCGAATTCCAGCCCGTACTTCAAATCGCCGTTGGTTGTGCCAAAGGGACTTTCGCGTGGACGCGCCAGTTCCTCGGGCGAGTACACGACATCAATGCTGCGCTTTTGGAACTTGACCGCGTTGCACCCGGAAGCCGCGGCAACGTCAATCAGTTTTTTGGTAATGTCAATGTCACCGTTATGGTTGATGCCAATCTCCGCAATCACGTAGCAGGGATGTCCGTCGCCTACCAGCGTGTTGCCAATTTTTATTTCTGTCATATTGAGCCTCCAAATTGCATCTGGTTTGAAAATAGCAGATCCGCCGACCGTGAACGGTCTGGCATGGCAAACATAGTCCGCCGACTTCGTACCGGAGCCCGAGGGTTTACCGTCGAGCTGAAGTGCCAAAACCTGGATTCTGGCGGTTCGCCCGTTACTTGCTTTTCAAGAGTTGTTCGATGGATTCGATCAGGATGGGGATGTTTGGGCGCGTGAACGAGAGTTCCGGGGAGGGGATGCGGTGATGCTTTATATCTGGCTGGATGTGCTTGTGATGAGGGTAGGAGATTTGCAATGATGTATCCCGCGGGTGTTCTATCGGGTCATACCACCAGACGCGTTCACCATTGTGGTCTAACTCGTAGCTGTAGCTACAGATAGTAGCGTTGGCGAGATCGATCAATTCCCAAATATCGAGCGCATAACCGGCTTTGAAAATAACTTTTCCTTTGATTTCTGCTGACATTGGGCCAATTGTATATGCCGTGAGTGTGGAAGACTGTATTGAAGCGTATCGGTCAGGTAAACTGGCAATCAGCCGGCAGTATTCCTCGAAACTTGGGAGCATGCTCGCCTCGGATGTGGTCAGGCTACAGGGTAAAGCGGCATGGGCGTACCAGCCGAGGCGCTGCGCAGGCTGAGTAATCGTTCTCGCAAGAGGGAGGTATAAGAACGTTGGCGTTCCTGTCGCAACTCGTAGTATCCGACCCAGCGAATCAAATCCTGGCTTTGCTCTAACTCGCCCAGCCGGTAAAGGGTAAACATATCCTCGGATAACATGCTGTACTTTTTCTCGAGTTCTTGCATGCGCTTGTTCAATCCGTGAATGTCTTGAAGCAGTTCTTCGATATTCATATTTGCTCTCCTCGTATGAATTAATTATAGCAGAAGCTGCGCATACCTTGCTTTCTGGTTTCACGCACATCGCTGGGCAAAGTCACCAGCGAACGCGGCCAGGAGCCTTCGCGGTCGGTCAGCGGAACGGCCATGCTCAATCGAATATATTATCCGCCGACACAGTTGTAATTCAGAAGCGACCGCCATCCAGAATCAAATCACACAATTCACGCACCGCGCCGCGACCTCCGCGCCGGGTCAGCACGTAATCGGCCTGGCGTGCCACTTCGGGCATTGCATCGGCCACCGCCACCGCCCAACCAACCAGCGGGAAGCAGGGCAGGTCGTTGATATCGTTGCCCAGGTAAACCACGTGGGTAGCGTCAATTTTGCGTTCCACGAGCATCTGTTTCAATGCAGACGCTTTATCGTCCTCGCCTTGTATGTAAGGAACATCCAATTTCCGGCAGCGCGCCGCCACCACCGGATTGGTCTCCTTCGAGATGACCACCGTCTCCACCCCGCTTTGGCGAAGCATGATGATCCCGAGGCTGTCGCTGCGGTTGGCGGCCACCATCTCGCGCCCGTCCTGATCCACCCAGACGCGGTTGTCGGTCAGCACGCCGTCAAAGTCGAGAACCAGCAATTGGACTTTTTCGGGCATGCTGCGGCGCGGGCGCCCCGGCCAAACCATGAGCGGTCCGCCATGAACAACCATCTGCTCGGCGCGTCTCCAGTCATCCGGGGTATCTAAATCGGCAGCATAAACAGGATCAAAAATGATGGGCAGGATTGTCTTGCCGCTCATCGAATTGAGTTGCAAGATGGTAGCCGGACGCATGGCATCAATCAGACCGTTGTGAAAGTACGCAAAAGGGAGACTCTGGCGCGGGGCATTATACGGCTCCTCGATACCGGGGACGGTTGTCAGCGGACGGATGGGGTTGTCCTCGCCATCCATCAGCCACATCTTGAAGGGGTTCTGGTGGGCAGGAGTCACACCGCGCACCGAGTCTGCCTCGGGATGGGCAAGGAGCAAATGGATCGTTCTGTCCACGATATCCGGCGGGCGAATGGGTGTGGTCGGGCGCAGGTGGACGACGATGTCGGGGTGGTAATTCTCGTGTTCGGCCAGCCAGGTCAGGGCGTGCTGGAAAACGGGCAAATCCGTCGTCCGGTCACCGGCCAGTTCGGCGGGGCGCAGGAAGGGAGTCTCAGCCCCGAACCGGCGGGCGGTTTCCGCAATTTCCTCATCGTCGGTTGAAACGATGACGCGCGTCACCGTTTCGGCCTGCAAGGCCGCGGCAATGCTGTAAGCGATCAGCGGATAACCCGCAAACGGGCGGATATTCTTGCGCGGGATGCCTTTCGAGCCGCCGCGCGCCGGGATGATGGCAAGCACTTCGGATTTGATCATTTTTTCTCCTCCGGCCAGACCATCTCCAGCTCGCCCTTGGCAACCAGCCATTGGCCGTGTTCCCAGTCTGCCAGCGTGTCCAGGTCCACCTCGTAGTGTGCGTCAATGACCAGCGGCAGGATAACCCGGCCGGTCATCGAGCCGCCCAGGATGGCCGCCGGGCGAATGGCGTTAATGTGACCGGTCTGCAAGTAAACCGGCGGTAGCGCCTGGCGCGGCGCGTTGTATGGCTCGGCAATTCCAGGAAGGGTCAGCAGCGGAATCATACGGCCGGTTTGTCTGTCAATGCGCCACATTTTATGGGGATTCTGGCCAGGCTCAACCACGCCGCGCACGCAGTCCGCCTCCGGATGCTCCAGCAGCAGGTGGACAGCGTTATCCACACAGCCACGCGGTCGGACGGGTGTGGTTGCATGCAGGTGGACGACAATGTCCGGGTGATAGTTCTCGTGTTCGGCCAGCCAGGTCAGGGCGTGCTGGAAAACGGGTAAATCTGTCGTCCGGTCACCGGCCAGTTCGGCGGGGCGCAGGAAGGGGGTCTCAGCCCCGAACCGGCGGGCGGTTTCCGCAATTTCCTCATCGTCGGTTGAAACGATGACGCGCGTCACCGTTTCGGCCTGCAAGGCCGCGGCAATGCTGTAAGCGATCAGCGGATAACCCGCAAACGGGCGGATATTCTTGCGCGGGATGCCCTTCGAGCCGCCGCGGGCGGGGATGATGACAAGGACTTCAGATTTGATCATTTTTTCTCCTCCGGCCAGACCATCTCCAGCTCGCCCTTGGCAACCAGCCATTGGCCGTGTTCCCAGTCTGCCAGCGTGTCCAGGTCCACCTCGTAGTGTGCGTCAATGACCAGCGGCAGGATAACCCGGCCGGTCATCGAGCCGCCCAGGATGGCCGCCGGGCGAATGGCGTTAATGTGACCGGTCTGCAAGTAAACCGGCGGTAGCGCCTGGCGCGGCGCGTTGTATGGCTCGGCAATTCCAGGAAGGGTCAGCAGCGGAATCATACGGCCGGTTTGTCTGTCAATGCGCCACATTTTATGGGGATTCTGGCCAGGCTCAACCACGCCGCGCACGCAGTCCGCCTCCGGATGCTCCAGCAGCAGGTGGACAGCGTTATCCACACAGCCACGCGGTCGGACGGGTGTGGTTGCATGCAGGTGGACGACAATGTCCGGGTGATAGTTCTCGTGTTCGGCCAGCCAGGTCAGGGCGTGCTGGAAAACGGGTAAATCTGTCGTCCGGTCACCGGCCAGTTCGGCGGGGCGCAGGAAGGGGGTCTCAGCCCCGAACCGGCGGGCGGTTTCCGCAATTTCCTCATCGTCGGTTGAAA
>JASEHI010000136.1 GCA_030018695.1 Anaerolineales bacterium | reverse complement strand
CTTCCATTGGCGTCATAGTCCGCTCACCGATGCTCACAATTACAGAGATGCACCCTTGTTATAATCTTCCCAACAATTCGTAAGGAGAGAGAGAGTATGTCCGATCAAATAGTCAAAGTCCCCACAGGCGGGGCGAAAATCACGATCAAAGATGGCAAATTACAGCTTCCGGATAATCCGATCATCCCGTTCGTAGAAGGCGATGGGACGGGGCGCGATATCTGGCGCGCCTCGGTGCGCGTCTTCGATGCAGCCGTGGAAAAAGCCTACGGTGGCAAGCGCAAAATCCACTGGATGGAAGTTTACGCAGGCGAGAAATCGTTCAAGATGTTCAATTCCTGGCTGCCCGACGAAACCGTGCAGGCTTTCACTGAATTTTTGGTGGGGATCAAAGGCCCGCTGACCACGCCCATCGGCGGCGGCATCCGTTCGCTCAATGTGGCGCTGCGCAAAATGCTCGACCTTTACGTCTGCCAGCGGCCCGTGCGCTACTATAACGGCGTGCCTTCGCCGGTCAAGCATCCCGAAAACGTGGACATGGTCATCTTCCGCGAAAATACCGAAGACATCTACACCGGTATCGAATTCCAGTACGGGACGCCGGAGGCTGGGAAATTCAAGCAATTATTGAAAGACGCTTTCCCGAAGGAATTTGCCAAAATCCGTTTTCCCGAAACCGCTGGGATGGGCATCAAGCCCATTTCGGTCGAGGGAACTGAGCGCCTGATCCGCGCCGCAATTCAGTGGGCGCTGGCGAACAAACGCAAGTCGGTGAACATCGTCCACAAGGGCAACATCATGAAGTTCACCGAAGGCGCGTTCAAGGATTGGGGTTACGCGCTGGCAACCCGCGAGTTCCGCAATGAGATTGTCACCGAGCGCGAGACCTGGATCCTGGGCAACAAAGAAAAGAATTCGCATCTCACTGTGGAAGAGAACGCTCGGATGATTGACCCCGGTTTTGAGATGATGTCACCGGAGCAACAAAAGGATATTCTGGCGGAAGTGGAAGCCGCGCTGGCGCTCTGGCCGACGCATGGCGACGGCCAGTGGAAATCCAAACTGCTGATCAAAGACTCGATTGCAGATGTGACCCTGCAATTTGTGCTCATCCGCCCACGCGATTACGACGTAATTGCCACGATGAACCTGAACGGCGACTATCTCTCCGACGCGCTCGCCGCGCAGGTGGGCGGCATCGGCATTGCGCCCGGCGCGAATATCAACTACGAGAGCGGTCACGCCATCTTTGAGGCCACGCACGGCACCGCGCCGAAATACGCAGATTTGGATAAGGTCAATCCCGGCTCGGTCATCCTCTCCGGCGAGATGATGCTGCGTTACATGGGCTGGGACGAGGCCGCCGATATGATTATCAAAGGCATGGCAGGCGCGATTGATGCAAAGACTGTGACGTATGATTTTGCCCGTCTGATGGAGGGCGCGACGGAAGTGAAATGCTCTGAGTTTGGCGATGCGATAATCAAACACATGGATTAAATCGAACAAAAGCCATCTTCCTGATCTGGGGACCGATCATGATTGCCGGTGTGTATCTCGTCCTCGCCCGCGGCTGGAGCGATAATGTCTGGACTGTCGCCCTGGCAGGCGTCCCCTTCGGCTTGAGCGTGGTCAGCATCAACATCGGCAAGCATATTGATAAGTCATCCGAGGACAAAAAAAAAAGGGGGTGGG
Organism: Anaerolineales bacterium; assembly: GCA_030018695.1. Classification (GTDB taxonomy): domain Bacteria; phylum Chloroflexota; class Anaerolineae; order Anaerolineales; family Villigracilaceae; genus CG2-30-58-95. The sequence goes on along the minus strand of JASEHI010000136.1, from coordinate 2,233 downwards.
CACTTTGCCAATGGCCCGCCTGGCCGGCCTGGTTCTCAGGCTTTGCCTTCTATCACAACCGGCTGTTTGCCAATTTGTTCACACTTGGCCCGTTTGCCGATGTCTTGCTGCGCATCTTTCTAAGTGGTTTCTGGCCGGTGAGATAAGGCAGAACCGGGATTGTCCAGGAATTCCAGTTTGGCATGAACTGGTCGGAGTATTCCCGCTACGTCGGCGATATCTTCGGCGCGCCGCTGGCTATCGAGGCGCTGCTGGCTTTTTTCCTGGAGTCCACCTTCCTGGGCATCTGGATCTTCGGCTGGGATCGACTCTCGAAGAAATTGCACGTCACGACGATCTGGCTGGTTGCGCTTGGGTCGAACCTTTCGGCGCTGTGGATCCTGATTGCCAACGGCTGGATGCAGCATCCGGTTGGCTTCGTGCTAAACAACGGCCGCGCCGAGATGATAGATTTTGGCGCATTGATCCTTAACCCGAGAGCCTTGTATTTCTTCTGGCACACCATCTCTGCGGGGCTCGCAACGGCGGCATTCTTCGTGCTGGGCATCTGCGCCTATCATCTCGCCCGCAAACAGGACGGCGAAGTTTTCAAGAAATCGTTCCGGCTTGCGGCCATTATCGGCATCCTCGCCAGCGTAATGGTCGGGCTGGCAGGTCACGCGCAGGCCATCCAGTTGCGCGAAGTCCAACCGATGGCGGCCGCCGCTTCCGAAGCGCTCTGGGAGACCGCCGACCCGGCTCCGTTCTCGGTGGTGGCTATTTTTGACTCGACCGGCAAGCAGGAGGTCTGGAGTCTGCACGTCCCGAAGGCGCTCAGCTTGTTGTATTACCTGAAGTTGGAGGGCGAAGTTCAGGGCATCAACGATCTTCAAGAGGAATATACAGCCATGTACGGCGCGGGGGATTACGTCCCGCTGGTGGCGCTCGACTACTGGATGTTCCGTATCATGGTCGGCGTGGGCCTGCTGATGATTGCCCTGGCTGCCTACGCGCTCTACCTGCCGCTGAGAAAATGGCCTGAAAAGTGGATGCGCCCGCTCAAGTGGATGGTCTGGGCAATTGCGCTGCCCTACATCGCCAACTCGGCCGGCTGGATCCTGACCGAGACCGCCCGGCAGCCGTGGATCGTGCATGGGCTGCTCAAGACTGAAGCCGCTGTTTCCCCCAACCTGAGCGCCGGCATGGTGTTGTTCAGTCTGATCGGCTTCGCGCTGATTTACGCCATCCTGATGGTCGCAGATGTCTATTTGCTGGTTAAATTTGCCAAGGCTGGCATTCCTGCCGAAGACCTACCGGCGGCAGACGCCGATTCCGCCTATTAGGCTTTCGGCAACCCCATGCCCTGGCCGGGACTCAAAATTAGCACTGGAGGCAAGATATGGACCTCAACATACTCTGGTTTATCCTGATCGCCGTCCTTTACCTCGCTTTCTTCTTCCTGGAGGGTTTCGACTTCGGAGTCGGAATGCTCCTGCCCTTCCTGGGCAAAAATGACACCCAACGGAGGGTAATCATCAATACGATCGGCCCGCACTGGGATGGCAATGAAGTCTGGCTGCTGACTGCCGGGGGCGCGACTTTTGCAGCCTTCCCGCACTGGTATGCGACGATGTTCAGCGGATTTTATCCGGCGTTTTGCCGCCAACTGTGTAAGTCCTACACGCAAAAAGCCCGCCGATTTTCGACGGGCTTTTTACGCATTACGCATTACGTTTTACTCACGGCGTTGCTTGTGGAACCGTCGCTCCGACAGACAGCGCCTGCGCCTCAGCCGCCGTGCGCGGCATACCGGCCATGATCCAGCGCGTCAGCATGTCAATGTATTCAGGCTTGAGCAGTTTGGAGGGCGGCATCTGGCGAATCAACACCTCACCCGTTGTCGGGTCGAGGATTTCCGTGTCATTGATGACCACGATCGTGTAGCTATCCAGGCTGCCGGCGATGATGTTCCTTTCGGCGTTGTCGCCGCTGGTCAGGATCTCCTCGTACGAAGCCATCAGGTAGTTGTTGTTTTCCTTACCAGCGCGGTGACAGGCGACACAGTAACGCTTGACCAGCGGCTGGATGTGAACCTCATAAGATGGCGCTTCACCCGCCGCCAGCGCCGGGATGCTGGGCAAAGCGGCCTCGGCGGGTAGTTCGGCGCGGTCATCCCAAGTGTAGCGCATAAAGGTGACGATGTAATCCATATCGGAGAGCGAAAGTTCGCCGCCATAAACCTTGCCATAGGGCG
>JASEHI010000135.1 GCA_030018695.1 Anaerolineales bacterium | reverse complement strand
CTGCTGTAGGCGAGCTTTCTTGGGAAATTCATTTTGGGGCTCCTTTCTTTCTAGTTGGTGGATGGACGCGGCCAGGTGACCGCTGCGGTAAGCAAGATCTGACAGGTTTCATGTCAGGTCTTGACTTATGACTTTTGGTTCGGTCATGCCTGAAGTTACCGCATTTTTGAAATCTCGTCAAAAAATGACCGAACCGAAAGTTATGATCAGATCTATGAATATCGGGTATGTAACCTCCACACGCTGGCCGGGCTGCTACGGGCTAATTCAATCATGCGGCAGCAGGAGATCGGCGGCAAACTCATGGGTGCGCGCGTTCGCCGCGACTCCCTTGCGCCAGGCGTTGCAGGATGATGCCATCCAGGGGCTGCAACGTCACCGAGGCGGCCGGCTGGCCGTTGTTATAGCGCGCCGACGAGCGGAGGTGCAGGGCGTCGGCCACACACGGCGAGCCGCCCGAGCACACGATGCGCACGAAGGGGGTGTCGCCAGGCGATAGCTGCGCCACACCCACGAGATGCCATTCGTCGCCGCCGGTGCTCTGATCGAGAGTAGTAGAGAGAACTACCTGACCGCCGGCTACGATCTCGAAGCGCACCGCCGGGTTCCACGTGGCGGCTTCGGGGGCGGCCGGCCACCAGGCTGTGATGGTGTAGAGATCGCTGGCCGTGATCGGCAGGTCCCAACGCGCCTGGCCTGAGCTACTGGCCAGTTGATGCAGGCCGTCACCCCAGTCGTGGTAGAACGGCCCGGTAGCCATCCACTCGCCGCTATCGTAGGTTGTGGGGATCCACATCCCTTCGAGGAGGGCAAATCCCGGGCCGCTATCGTCCAGGAGAAGCTCGACCAGCGGGGCTTGAGTCCCGCTCAGGCGGCGGTAACCGGGCTCGAGGGTTACCGTCTGAGTCTCATTTGTGCCGTTTAGTAAAACCAGGCCGTGGGTATAGGCTCGCCGGAACACGTCCGGCGGGTGCAGAGTCAATCGCACATCGTCCAGCCAGACCGTCCCGGTGACCGTGCCGGCCAGAAACTGGATGCGGGCGTCATCGGCAGTGGCCGCAGCCTGGAAGGTGACGGTGTAGGGCTGCCAATCCGCCGTCAGCGCCACTTCTCGCCAGAGACCATAGTTATCCCAATCGGGGCTGTTCTTATGCAAGTTGAGAATGAGCGAGCGCGGGCGGTCGGCTTTGGCCCAGAAGGTCAGGTCATACACGACGCCATTTTGGAGCGAGCGGTTATCCTGGCTAAAATCAACGTGCCAGTCGGCACCCGGGGTGGCCGTGATCACGATGCGCGCCGATGCGCTTCCGGCTGCGGCGGTGGTCAGGTCGCGGGTCACGTCGGCCTTGCAGCCGGCATCCGAGTCCGCCCAGAAATCCCACGGCGCGGCGAGCGGCGTCTCGAAGCTGCCGTTGACGATCTGGTCAGGACCGGGGTCGAAGCCCATGTCCACGCGCTGCGCCGGGCCGAGGGGGTAGCCCAGGTCGAAATCCAACTCGTCGTACCACCAGTCGTTGCCGTGCCAGGTATCGCCGAACTCGTGGGCGAAGTAGCCGTCGTTCATCAGGGTCAGCGCCAGGCCGAAGCGCATCCAGGGATAATAGGTGCGCGCAAATTCCAGGGTGGAGGCGGGTATTTTGACCAGCGGCTCGTAATCGTAGCCGTAGGCGATCTGGTCCAGCGGCGAGGACTCGAACATCACGGTGGGCGGCTGGCGCGCCGCGCTCATCCAGTCCGCGTACAAATCCCACAAATTGGCGAATACTTCCTGGCCTCCGAGCACGTCCGCCGTCTGGAACCCCAGGCTGATGCCGTCGAACAGCTCGCCGACGCCCGGCTCGGCAATGTGCATTGCATGCCCGCTCACGATAGCGTGCGGCGCCAGTTCCCGGAAGGTCTCGATCTCGTGGAACACGCCCGCCTTCCAGGCTGCGTCGAGGGCCGCGGGATCGTCGGCGATGCCATCGTTGTCGGCGTCTATCTGCACCGTGTTGCCGTAGATGTCCTCGGTCAGCCACGACTGTGCCGTCATGACGTTGTCGAAGAACACGCCGTCGGCCATCAGGCCGCTGTCCAGTAAGGTCTGGTAAGCGTAGCAGGCCTGGTACTCGGCCACCGCCTCGTTCGTCAGATTGATGCGCCACGAGCCGGGCCAGACTTCGATGCGGTCGCCGTTCACGTCGTGCAGGTACCAGTCTTCGCAGGCATCGCCCGTACAGCCGTTGCAGCGCGGATCGTCGAGAGCGTTGTCACCGTCCTCGACGGCGTTGATCGAGGTGAGCACGCGGATATCGGGATTGAGCTGGCGCAACTGGCGGATGGCATCGCCGCTGATGTCTACGCCGAGCCACAGGTCAATGCCTGCGATGTGTTCGAGGGGCCGGCCGTTATTCACGAGCTGCCACCAGCCCCACAGGTTGCCGGTGCGTGGAAAGCCCGGGTTGACCTGCGACAGGCTGCGATAGCGAAGGCTGAGGAAGAAATCAGGGTGCGAGGCGCAGCGCACGTACACGTCGTTGATGGTGTTGGGGTCGGGATTCAGCCCGCTCACGGTGGTGGTATGGGTAACCGTACCCGCCCCCTGGTCGAAGGGCGTCATCTGGCTGTAGGCGAGCGGCTCGCCAACGGCGTAGGCGCAGGCGGCGCCTTCCAGGCTTTCCACCGACAATTCGAAGCTGGTCGCGCCAGGCGCCAGCAGGGTGCTGGGCGGGTTCGGATCGAAAACAGGGATGCCGGGGTAGGTGAGAGCCGCGCTCCGGCGCGGCGCGCCGGTCTCAGAGGCGGTCGCGGGGGTGAACTCGTAGACCGCGTTTGTACCTGGAGCAAGCGCAGAGGTGGGCAGCCAGGCCTCGTTGGGTTGGATGGGGTCGAGGCGGCTGGCGCGGGTGGCGATCTCCGCGTCCGTTGCGGCGCGCCCGAAGAAGTGCAGCTCGTCGAACCGGTAAGCAGCGCCAAGCCAGGGGCATCCGCCGGCCGAAAAGCTGCTGCCTTCCGCAGAGGGGGGACGGTAGCCGTCCGATTCACCCAGGCGCTGGCCGTCCAGGTAGAAGCGCAAGAAATTCCCGGAAGCCGAGTAGGTGAGGGCGAGGTGATGCCATTCGCCGGCCTGCCAGCCCTGCACGCTGCCCTCATAATGGCCAGCCCCCTGCCACTCGCCGCTCGTGTTCCCGCCGCCGAACAGTGCGCCGTATTCGCTTTGAGCGATGTGGAAATAGTCGCCGTTGGGGGCTTCGTAGTAGAACAGGGCCTGCCATTCCGCGTAGGCGGGATCGCTGCCATCTGCTTGCAGGGCAATCCACATTTCGATGGTGCCCTCGTCCAGGAACAGGTTGCCTTGCCGGGCGAATTCCAGGTTGCCCGCCTCGGGCAGGGCCAGCGCCCGGCCCCACTTGCCGGGGGCGTAGGCCACCTCTTCGGCCAGGGAAGGCATCTCACCGTTTGCGCCGGCGGCTGATGCGTCGAAATGCAACAGCAACCCCTCACCGAGGGGCTGCGTCGTGGTGAGCGGCGTCCCGTCGATCAGCCAGCGGTATCCGCTGCCCGATTCCGGGTCGCCTTCGGGATCTGTAAACTCGGCGCTGCCGACCAGGAAGGCGTAATCATGCGTGAGCTGCACGGCCGGGCTCTCGCAGGCTGGGGGCGCGTTTGTGTTGCCCTGTCGCCAGGCGGTGAGGTCAGGTGCTGGCACACCTTCCTCCAGTGACTGCTCTGAGCGCAGCCAATGCAGCGAGGAAGCACCGGCGATGAGCAGCACAAGGGCAACAACCACTACCAGCCCTATGGTCAATGTTTGCTTCTTTATAGATGTTCCTCCGTGATATTTTTCCTTATTTTACTACTTGTCACCTTTGGTTTGGACTTTGGACAAAATTGGGGGCTTCGTAATTCGTCGGTCGAGTAGGCGTCCCTTCGGCAGGCTCAGGGCAGGTTTTTCACGAATTCACGAATATCGGGGCGAAA
>JASEHI010000134.1 GCA_030018695.1 Anaerolineales bacterium | reverse complement strand
CTCTTTTCCTCAACTTTTCACTTGACTTGCCCATTTCTATATACTATAATCCAAAATCAGTGGGCTCAAAGCAGCAAAAAACATCTGGGGGGCACTTCGGTAACCCTTCTTCCAAATTGCCCTAAAATCAAAATTCCTATCATTCATTCGGTGTGAGGCGATCCAGACGGCTATGAGGGCGATTGGCGTTATACCAGTCCATGTAGTCGGCAATGTCGGCGCGCGCCGCGCTCACGCCGTCGTAGGCCTTGAGGTACACCCGCTCGTACTTCACGCTGCGCCACAGGCGCTCGACGAACACGTTGTCCCGCCAGGCCCCGCGCCCGTCCATGGACAGCTTGCAGCCCTTGTCCAGCACGACGCGGGTGAACTCTTCGGCCGTGAACTGGCTGCCCTGGTCGGTGTTGACGATCTCCGGCGTACCGTATCGGGCAAAGGCCTGTTCGATCACCTCCTTAGCGTGGCAGGCTTCCAGTGTGATCGCGACCTTGTGCGCCAGAACCTTTCGGCTCGCCACATCCACCACGGCGATGAGGTAGACGAAGCCCCGGGCCATCGGAATGTATGTGGTATCCAACGCCCAGACCTGGTTGGCGCGGGTGATCGCCAAATGGCGCAGCAGATACGGGTAGATCTTGTGGCCTGGCGCGGCGTTGCTGGTGCCCGGCTGCGGCGCCAGGGCCTCGATGCCCATGCGAAGCATGAGCGTTCTGATGTGCCGCCGCCCGGCATGGATGCCTTGCCGGTCCAATTGATCGCGCAGCTGGCGTGCACCCATGAACGGATGTTTCAGGTGCAGTTCGTCGATCCTGCGCATCAGCGCCAGATCGGCCGGACTGACGGGTTGGGGCAGGTAGTAGACCGTCCCCCGGCTGATGTTCAACAGGCTCGCCTGACGTGTAATGCTCAGTTTGTGGTCACGGTCGATCATGGCTTTGCGCTCAGCAATCCCGCCTTGGTGAGCGCGTGTTCTAAAAAATCGTTCTCCAGCGCCAGTTGGCCGATCTTGGCGTGCAGCGGCGCCAGGTTCACCGGTTCGGACCGGGGGCCGGTGTCAAAGACCTCTGCGGCGTGCTCAAGCAATTGCCGCTTCCAATCTGTGATCTGGTTCGGGTGCACCTCGAACTGTTCGCACAGCTCGGCCAAGGTCTTGTCTTCCCGCAGGGCGGCCAGGGCCACCCGGGCCTTGAACGCCGGATTGTGGGTACGGCGGGTGCGCCGTCCCGATGCTTTCTTCTTGACCATCAAAAACTCCTTTTCGCCAGGCTTTCAGCCCAGCATCATGCCCGGAATTTCCACTTATCGTGCTGTTCAAATTTGCGGGGCCACTTCTATGAGGGTATTTCAGCCTTTGCAACGGCAGGGGAATGGCGCTATCGTTCATGCAACGATCCACAGGGAAGATTCGCCATGCCGGTATTCGCGACGCCAGCATCAACGATTTACCGCCCAGGACGGGCGGAACCCGTTGATGCGACGGCGGGTAAACAGGGAAGTGCAGGAGAAAGGACAATGGACGCTCATCGCCCCGATGCGCCGGCGAATGCCGGCCGCCCGCCGAAACTTATGGAACAGATGAGTCAGGCCCTCCGCTCGCGCCATTACAGCCCGCGTACCGAGCAAACCTACACCCACTGGGTCCGGCAGTTCATCTTCCACCACCACGTCAGGCACCCGGCCGAAATGGCCGAGCCCGAGATCAACGCCTTCCTCACCCATCTAGCCGTGGAGAGAAAGGTCAGCGCCTCGACCCAGAATCAGGCCCTGTCGGCGCTCCTCTTTCTCTACCGTCACGTCCTCGGCCGCCCCGTCGGCGATCTGGGCGAGGTCATACGGGCACGCAAGCCCACGCGCCTCCCGGTCGTCATGACGAGAGAGGAGGTCAAGTCGGTGCTCGACCGGCTGAGCGGCGACAAATGGCTGATTGCATCGTTTCTGTACGGAACCGGAATGCGGCTGATGGAATGCCTGCGGCTGCGCGTGCAGGACATCGACTTCACCCGCAACGAGGTACTCGTTCGCGACGGCAAGGGCGCGAAGGACTGGATCACCATGCTCCCGGAATCCCTCAAGGTGCCGTTGCGCGAGCACCTGACCAGGGTCAAGGCCAACCACGGGCAAGACCTTGCGGACGGCTGGGGACGTGTGCAACTGCCGATGGCGCTCGAACGCAAATACCCGAACGCCCCGACCGAATGGCGCTGGCAGTGGGTGTTTCCGCAGGAGAAGCGGTGGACCAATCCCGAGACAAGGGAGCAGGGACGGCACCACATCGACGAATCTCTGGTGCAGAAGGCCGTCTGCGCCGCCGTCACCGGTGCGAGACTGACTAAGCGCGCCACCTGCCATACCTTCAGGCACTCCTTCGCCACGCACCTGCTCGAAGGCGGCTACGACATCCGGACCGTGCAGGAGCTGCTCGGCCACAACGACGTGAAGACCACAATGATCTACACCCACGTCCTGAACCGCGGACCGTCAGGCGTCCACAGCCCGGTGGACGGGTTGTGACGGGCAACCGCGGAGGGCGTGATATGCGGATCCGGATAAAAACCCATGAAACGGCAGGCAGGTCCGTAACCTGCGAAGACAACAACAGATTTTCTGAAATGAGCCGTGAGGGCACGGCGGTATATGCGGGCCGGCAGCCAGTTTCAGCGGTTTCGCCGGGTCAGGCCATTCATTGTTAGGCTTCATAATGAGCCGCAACCAGAAAGGAGAAAATGCAGATGACAAACCAAATTGAAAGCGCCGCAAAACGAAACAAGCCTGTGGGTATAATCCTCTTGGCCCTATACTTTGCTATTGTTAATGGGTTGTTGTCAGTAATAGCGAGTATTCCTTTATTGTTCATGTCTGGGCTTCCGTTGCCTGCATGGGTAACATTGCTCGGGGTCGTCATGTTAGCGCTCGGTGTCCTCTCGTTTGCCACGTGCTACGGCCTCTGGACACTGATTGAGTGGGGAAGGAAGCTCGGGATTGTTATTTGCGCTATATCCATACCTCTCAGCCTCCTTGCATTGAAGATGCCAGGGCAACAAACCACATCAGGTACTATCATCCTTGTTATAGCGAGCATCGCAATTAATGTGCTCATTATTTGGTATCTGTTAAAGGATGACGTTAAGTCGCTTTTTTCCGAAGCGAAAGCCTAACAAGGCGCTCCACCTGACCGCTATTCCGCTGCACTCCATAGCGGCAGGTGAGCTTTATCGTTAGCGCAACGAAAGGAGGGGAACATGTCCGGAATGGTCTACTGTCGCGGATGCGGCAAAGAGATTCACGAGAGTGCGAGAGCTTGCCCACATTGCGGTGTAACACAAAGAGGCGGAGCCCAAGGGAAGAGCAAGGTTGTCGCTGGCGTGTTGGCGCTCTTCTTAGGCGGTTTTGGCATCCATCGATTCTATCTCGAACAATGGTGGGGGCTGTTCTACCTCTTGTTCTTCTGGACGTTCATCCCGACGATCATTGCCCTGGTTGAGGCAATCGTATTCTTCTGCACAAATGATGATGCGTGGAATCAGAAATACGGTTGATGAATGGCGCTAACGATTAAGGTTATGTCGTGATCGCGAAGCGAGCCACGACATGAACCGGTTGTTGAACAAGCCCGATTCTGGGGACACTGGAACAACCGGTTGCAGCGGACGGTCCGCTGCGCGGCCCGCCGCTGAACCGGAGCGTTAGACCACTTGATGCCATAAAGCACACAGGCGTATCATGAAAAACATGAAGCCTGTGAATTGGAATACCGAAAAGAATATCCGCCTCAAGGCAGAACGGGGCGTTTCCTTTGAGGAGGTACTATCGGCCATGTCGCATGGTGGTATTCTTGATGTTCAAGACCATCCAAATGCAAGCCAGTACCCAAACCAACGTATGCTGGTGGTTCGGATTCGCGGCTATGCCTATCTGGTGCCGTTTGTGGAAACCGAAAGTGAAGTCTTCCTGAAAACGATCATTCCGAGCAGGAAAGCTACCCGCAACTATTTGACTGAAGGCAATTGAAATGGGTGCAGATACTCTCAGCTCCCAGCAACAAATCTGCCAAGGTGGTGTAAAAGCCCGAAGGGCTGATATGATTATAGAACCACGGACACCAAGCAAACCCTAACCCCGAAGGGGTGAAATAAAAAACCACGGCCGTGGACGTTGTGGAAAACAATGTCACCCCTTCAGGGTTGTAGAATAGCTCATTACGCGCTCGGCTATAATCGTACCATCCCTTCGGGATTGAGATTCAGGCATTGATCATCGTTTCGGCCAGTCGGGAT
>JASEHI010000133.1 GCA_030018695.1 Anaerolineales bacterium | reverse complement strand
ATCGGATCGTGAGTGGTGCAACCACGCCAGGCTTGCCGTGCCACGATGAAGAAAAATGTTTCAGTATCCTCTATCGGATCGTGAGTGGTGCAACCAAACCGCCCACGGATGCGTAATGGGTTGCGTGCGCCGTTTCAGTATCCTCTATCGGATCGTGAGTGGTGCAACAATTTATCGTAGCTACCGCGCAATCTCGTTGCCACAAGTTTCAGTATCCTCTATCGGATCGTGAGTGGTGCAACTGCAATTTTACCGCAAAAAATCAGCCCCTTTTACTGTTTCGGGGTTCCTGAAGCCTGCCAAGGGCTTTTTTTGTGCCTTTATCAAACTTCAACTCCACCTGCTCCGCAAAACCCATTTTGCTCGAAAAGCCAGGGGATTTGCGGCGGCAGGGTGACAACGAATGCTCCGCCTAAAAAACGTCATTGCAGAACCGGCGAAATTCGCAGGCCACACATTTCGCCCGCTGCGGTGTCGGCTCGGGCATGGTCTCGTAGCGCAGCATCCGGTGCATGGCATCCAGCGTGGCAGCCAGACGGTCACGCATGCGCTTGTCGAGCGGCACTTCCTCCGCCTTGCGGCGCGGGATGGAATACAGGAAGCCGCGCCGGGCTGCCAGGCCAGAGACTTCCTCCAGCATCAGCCCATAAGCCGCCAGTTGCAATTTGAAATGGATTCCGGCGATCTGCGCAGCACCTATTCGGTCGGAAAGCTTGTAATCCACCGGGATGACCTCGCCTTTGTCCTCCAGCCAGATGACCATGTCCACCAGCCCGCGCAGCCCCAGCCTATCGGAAACGAGCGATACGTTGAACTTTCTCTGACCTTCTTCCAGCCCATAAGCACGTAGCCCCCGCCGCGCCTCCTTGCCTTCCTCGTCGCGTCCGGCTTCGACCCCGGCCTGCATCTTGTAGGTGACCGGCCGCACGTTCGGCAGACAGACGGCGTAATACAAAATACGCGGACAGTAGACCCACTGTTTCAAGTCAGTGACACGGAACGGCGCCTCGATGTCCACTTTCTCCAACATCTCTCCTCCTTCCTCTCGCCTCTGCTCTCTAGCCTCTCGCCTCTATCTTCTGCTCGATCACCTTACGCTTGGCCCAATCCTGCGCGCAGACCGGGAACAACTGGATATTGCCCGGTTTCCTGCCCAGGATTTTCTTGACCTTCAGCATCAACTCCTGCTGGTGAGTGGGCAGCAGCGCGCCGAGAAAGGCGCTGAACTGGATGCGGTCGAGGCCGTAATCCAGGCAGGCATCCGCGATCTTGCCGCGCTTACGGTCATCGGGAATATCGTAGACGACCAGCGTGTTTGGCGTTTTCATCCGACTATAACCTCTTGCCTCTCGCCTCTGACCTCTGCCTCACCATTCCATCTGGAAAGGTTCGTAAGTCAACCGTTCGCCGCGCAGGAAGGTGGCAACATGGCGGGCCTGCATCTGCATGACTGCGCCCAGCGGGTGGCGCTTGCTCTCGAAGGGCACGGCGGTTTCCAGCCGCTCGGTCACTTTTTCGGCCAGCATCCGGCGGGTCTCTTTCGTCAGCAGGCCGCCTTCCTCCTGGTCGAGATTGGCGCTCTTGTTGGCCAGCCCCAGGATGGTGCGATCCACCCCAGCGGAGCGGAACTCCTCGATGAAGTCGAGCGTCAAGCTGGGCTTGCCGGGACGGTCCACGTGCAGGAAACCGGCATACGGGTCGAGGCCGGCCAGGACGAGACAGCGTTCCACCTGACCGTACAGGATGCCATAGGAGTAATTCAGCGCGGCATTCAGCGGATCGGCTGCGCCGCGTCCGGTGCGGCCCGGGAAGGCGTACTTCTTGGGGACGACCAGCCTGACCGCGCCCCAGTAGCGCTGGGCGGCGCGCCCCTCCAGTCCCATCAGTTCCGCCCGTAGATGCGAAACGGTGGCGGAACCTTCCTGCACTTCCGGGTACTGGCGGATGCGATCCACTTCGATCAGTTCATCCATAACTTCCGTAGCGCGCAGGCGCAGTTCCTTGAAGAGGGCCTCGTCGGTCTCCTTGCGGTATTTTGCCATGTACTTCAACAGGTTGGACTGGTTCTGCAATTTTCCCGTGACCAGCGCCAGAGCCAGACGTAAACCACGGCTGTCGTTGTAGGCTTCCAGTTGCGCCCGGCGGGTGGCCACCGTCCCGGTCAGACCGGCGCTGTACAGGCTGGCGTAAGGCGTACCGCTGCCGCTCAGGAAGTGGATCGGGATGCCGCGCTCGGTGCATTCACGCACCGCTTCGGCGCTCAGGCTGACGCCCCGATTGGCGATTACCACCGACTCCAGATGCAGCAATGGCGCCTGGGCGATCTTTTCATCGCCTTTGGTGACGATCAAGCGCTCGCTGTGCTTTCCCAGGAACGCGCCGTACTGGTCAATAACAAGGTGCTGGATAATCATAGAGCCTCCGGCTGTCAGAGGACAGAAACCAGAGGTCAGAGAGCAGACTCTTCTCTCTTTCCTCTGACCTCTAACTTCTGCTTTTGTACGTTGAGCAAGCCATGCAACATTTTCACAATCTCGGTTAACTCTGTTGTCAGTCGTTCCAAATCTGCCTGCGCAAAATAACCGATCTGGTTGGCAATAATCAATTGCGTTTCCAATTCAGCAGAAGAACCCAGGGCGATGTTCAAGTGACTGGCAAAGGCGCGCGGCGAGTTACGGGCTTGACCCTTGACATCTCTCCTCTGTCCTCTGCACTTTGAACACTCCGTTCCCTTTGGCCGTATCCTTCCCCACCTGCGCAATCTCGCCCCACAATAGCCAGGGCAGGAGTTCGCGCCAGACTTCGACCGGGGCGCTGTACCAGGCCGGGCCGACCAGCCCGCTGACCCACGTCGGCTGGCCGCTGCGGCTGGACCCGCTGCGGACGTCCGCCCACCGCGTCTGACTCTCCACCAGCCGGACGCGGTTCGCCAGGTCCCACAACCGCTGGCGTTCCTCGAGCGGGCGTTCCGCTCCTCCGGCGTACTGGACGGCCAGTTCATCCAACCGCCGCAGGATGTGGTTGAAGATCGCGCCGAAATCGGGCGACTTGAGCAGGCGCTCTTCCAGGATGATGCGCAGCGGGGTCATGAAGTCCAACCGCAGGCGCGCCGCGCCGCTCCCCAGGCCGTCCGCGAATGTCTTTGCCTTTTGCTGGATGTCGGCATGGGTGACATTTTGCACCGGCGGGCGGACGACGTTCTCGCCTTCTGCAAGTACCGTCCAATCGCCGTTGAGTGGATGTTCTGCATGGATGGTTCTCAAGGCGAACCGGCCGCGTCCGGGCCCCAGGCCGGTGCGCCCGGTCTCCGGGACAGCCAGCACGAAATACGGCAGGTAGTGGGCCGCCTCGCCGAACAGTGTGATGTGGAAATCGAACATCTCACCCGGCTCCAGGCCTTCAAAGACCCTAAAGAAACCTTTAGGGTCTTCGGTCAACACCGGCGTGATCACGTACCCGCGCCGCTCCTGCCCAGGATGGTCGTTTGCCGCCACCAGCCAGCAGACCGGACAGACTGCCAGGTGCGCCGGGTCTGATGGGTCGCCCGCACAGGTGGCGCGGCGCATCACGTTGACCAGCGCCCCGCGCAAATTGCTGCCAGCCCGCAGCCCGCCCAACTGGATATGGCTTTCAGCAGCACAGCGGAAGCGCAGGCGCAGGGCAGTGAGAGGGAAAGATTCAGAAGACGCGGTTTTCATTGGGCACATTGAAGGTAAGGTATAATCCAAATCGGCAAAGACATAACATTACTAATTCCGAACATGCCAGGCAGGTAATCTGCCAGGAGAGAAAGAAATGTCTACGATCACATTAAGCGACATCCTTGACGACATTCAAGCCGCCGAGCAGGGACTTCGCAGGTTCGAGCGTCGTTACTGGGTCAGCTCCGATCATTTTTACGATCTGTACTCGAAGGGTTTTCTCGACGACGGCGAAAACCTGGAAGATTTTTCGGAATGGGCTGGTCACTATAAACTTCGCCAGAAGCGAATGGCGGCATTGGAAGGTGTGAAATGACCAGGAAAATTACCATAACAGAAATCCTTGACGATCTGCGCGCAGCGGACGAGATCACGCGGCGTTTTGAGCGGCATTACTGGTTGAGTTCGGAGGACTTTTACGCGCTTTACCAGAAAGGCATGTTGGATGACGGCGAACACCTGGAAGATTTCACAAAATGGGCAGGATTTTATGAAATCAAAATGGACAGGGAAGCCTATCTGCAAAAACTCTCCAAAGAGCGCCTTCAAAAGTTGCAAGCCCAGGCGAGCGGAGGCATTGTCAATATTGATCCCAACGAGCCAG
>JASEHI010000132.1 GCA_030018695.1 Anaerolineales bacterium | reverse complement strand
CCTGGCGCGCAAAGTCAAGCCGCTTTGCCGCCTCTACGAGCGCGAGATGGCTGCCTACGCTTTTCTGCGCGGCATAGAATACATCTACGACGAATGTCCCTTCGTCGAAGGCTCAACCTCGATTTACTATAAGGAACTGCTCAACCGGCTGGAAAATGACCGTCCGGGCGCGAAACTTGCTTTTTATCTGTCCTTCCTCGAAGCGCGTAAAAAGGGATTGTTCGTCGAACAGAGCGAAATTCAGCAGGAATTGCATCCATGTGAGAAGTGCGGGCAACCCACCTCCGCGCCGGGATTGTGCGCGTTTTGTAGGTTGTTGGTCAGATAGTCTGATAGTCTGATAGTCTGAGGGTCGAGTGGTGACCGATAATGTGACCATAAGACTATAAGACTATAAGACTATGAGGCTAATTCCAGGTGAATAATATGCAAAAGCAATACCGTTACTTCGACCTCATCATGGCCGTCTTCGTCACAGTCCTGGTGGTCAGCAACATCGCCTCCTCGGCCAAGATCGTGGACTGGGGCTTCAGCATTTTTGGCGTGCGCATGGCCTTCGACGCCGGGACAATTTTGTTTCCAGTCAGTTACATTTTCGGCGATATCCTCACCGAAGTCTATGGCTATAAACGCTCGCGGCGAGTCATCTGGGCTGGATTCGCCTGCCTGGCCTTATCTTCAGCAGTGCTGTGGGCAGTCAAGGTCATGCCGGGCGAAGCCACCTGGCAGGGATATGCCGGTGACGCGGCCTATCTCGCCATTCTGGGTGGGATGAGCAGCGGCGGAATTGTGCTGGCCAGCCTGGCCGGTTACTGGTCGGGCGAGTTTTCCAACTCATTCACGCTTGCCAAGATGAAAATCTTGACCCAGGGCCGCTGGTTGTGGACGCGCACCATCGGCTCGACGATTGTCGGCCAGTTGGTGGATACAATCGTGTTCGTCGTCGTCGCCTCGGCTTTCGGCGTCTTCCCGTGGAGCCTGTTCCTGACGCTGACCGTGACCAACTATATCTTCAAGGTCGGCGTCGAGGCGCTGATGACGCCGGTGACATACCTCGTGGTGCGCGGCTTGAAGAGAGTGGAGAAGGAGGATTACTACGATAGGGGGACGGATTTCAACCCGTTCAGGGCCTGAAGTATTATGCTATACTTGCTTTGCAACGGATAATTGGATACGGGAGCAAGGTTATTTGGATTGAAGGAGTTCTGTATGAGCCGCATCCCCATTGATAAAAAGAAAATCGCGGCTTTCTGCCGCCGCTGGCAAGTCTCCGAATTTTCTCTCTTCGGTTCGGTGCTGCGCGAAGATTTCCATTCCGGCAGCGATGTGGATGTGCTGGTCAGTTTTCGCCCGCAGGCAGCTTGGAGTCTGTGGGATATGGCTGAAATGCAGGAAGAATTGGAGCGGTTGTTTGGCCGTTCGGTTGATCTCGTGGAAAAGGATGCGCTGCGCAATCCCTTCCGGCGTCATTCGATCCTGAACACCCGTGAGGTTTTCTATGCAACCGGATGAGCGCGACGCCGGCTATCTGTGGGATATGCTCGATTCTGCCCGCGCTGTGCAGCAATTTATCTCCGGTGTGCGATTCCAAGAATTCTTGGGTGACCGCAAATTGCAACTTGCTATCGAGCGTTGTGTGGAAATCATTGGCGAAGCCTCCCGCAGGGTTTCGCAGGAGTTCAAACAAGCGCACCCGGAAATCCCGTGGAAACGCATCCTTTCCCAGCGCAACATACTGGCGCACGAGTACGGCGAGATCAAACAGGAACGCATGTGGCAGGTGGCTACTATTCATGTACCTGCCCTCATCCCGCAACTGGAATCGCTTGTCCCGCCTCCGCCTCCAGACCCGTAATGGTATTCCAGCTTGACTCCAACGGGATATTACATAATGAAGACTTCCGAAGTCCCCGAGACTTCGGAAGTCTTGTCATTCACCTTACCGCTTTTCTACGCCACTTCCAAATACCTCTCTATTTCCCAATCCGTGACGTGGGTGCGCGATTCTTCCACTTCCGCCCACTTGGCGCGGGTAAAGGCTTCATAAGTGATCGGGCCAAGCGCCTCCTGGAGCACATTATCGGCTGCCAGTTCGCGCAGCGCCTCGGACAAAGAGCCGGGCAGGGATGGCACCTTCAGCCGCTTTCGATCCTCCTCGGTAAGATGATAGACATTGACATGGTTGAGCGGTTTGGGCGGCGTCATTCCCTTGTCAATACCATCCAATGCCGCGGCGAGCATGACGGTGAATGCCAGATACGGATTGGCCGAAGGGTCGGGGAAGCGCAGCTCGGCGCGCGCAGCCTTGTCGCGGCCATCGGTGTAACGCGGGATGCGGATCAGCGCCGAGCGGTTGGTCTGCGCCCAGCCGATATAGACCGGCGCCTCATATCCGGGTACCAGCCGCTTGTAGGAGTTGACCGTCGGGGCGACGACTGCGGCCATGGCGCGGGCATGGGCCAGTTGTCCGGCAATGAACGAGTAGGCCAGCTTCGAGAGGTGATAATCGTCCTGGGGATCGAAGAACAGATTATTTCCTTTTTCATCGAACAATGACTGGTGACAGTGCATACCAGAGCCGTTGATGCCAAAGATCGGCTTGGGCATGAACGAGGCGACCAGGCCATGTTGAGCGGCGATGGCTTTGACGGTGTACTTGAGCGTCAGAACTTTGTCAGCCGTGCGCAGGGCGTCGTCGAAGCGGAAGTCAATCTCGTGCTGGCCGCGGGCGACCTCGTGATGGCCGACTTCCACCTCCAGCCCCATCTGGCTCAGGGCGTCCATCAACTCGGTGCGGACGCGCACGGCCTCGTCGTCAGCCGAAAAATCGAAATATCCGCCGATGTCATGCGGGACGGGATGGACGTGTTCGCCGCCGTTGCGTTTGAAAAGGAAGAACTCCGGCTCCGTCCCGACGTTGAACGTCCAGCCGCGTTCCTGGACTTTGGCCAGCATCTGTTTCAAGGTGCCGCGCGGGTCGCCCTCGAATGGTTCGCTCTCGGGCGTGTAGATGTCGCAGAAAACGCGCGCCCGCCGGGAGTCCGCCGGCGACCAGGGCAGGACGGCGTAAGTGGTCGGGTCAATCACCAGGCGCATGTCTGATTCCTGGATGCGGGCAAAACCCTCCACCGACGAGCCATCGAACCAGACGCCGTCGTCGAGGGCGGTTTCCAGGCGGCTGATCGGCGCGTCCACGCTCTTGACCGCGCCGGTCACGTCGCTGAACTGGAAGGAGATGAACTTGACGCCATCTTCCTTGACACGCGCGAGTAATTCTTTTTTGTCCATTTTTTCTCCTTTGGAATTTTGGCTACGAATTTACACGAAATAAGCAAGAGGTCTATTCTGCGGACGCGGCGACAGGTCTCCCGACTTTAGCCTGCCGCGAATAATTGATCAGCACCACCGAGCCGATGATGATAAGCGCGGCGATGAGGATACGCGCTGAAAACAGCTCCTGCGCCAGCAGGCTGCCAAGCAGGATGGCGACCAGCGGATTGACGTAGGCATAGGTGGCGACCAGTGAAATCGGGGCGTGGCGCAGCAGCCAGGCGTAAGCGACGAAGCCGACCAACGAGCCGAGGACGGTCAGGTAGGCCAGCCCCAGCCAGGAACGTGACGTGATTGTGGCAAAATCGAGCATTTTCCATTCGCCAAGCAGCGCGCCGATGAAGTACAACCCCAGGCCGCCGGTCAACATTTCGGCGGCTGTCGTCATCAGTGAGCTCGGCGGCAGCTCGGCGGATTTACTGTAAACCGAGCCGACGGCCCATGAAAAAGCGGCGAACAACAGCGCAACGACACCGAGCGGATTGATGTGATCGGATGTTCCCATCAGCAGCGGCCAGATTAGCACGAGGATGCCGCCGAAGCCGATGATCAGGCCGATAACGGCGGATAGACCGGGTTTCACCCCGCCGCGGCGGATGGATTCTGTCAACACCATCCACAGCGGGATGGTGCCGATCAGCAGCGCGGCGATGCCGGAGGGGACAGTCTGTTCGGCCCATGAGACTAATCCATTGCCGCCGAGAAGCAAGAGCAGGCCGATGATGGCTGTCGAGCGCCACTGGCGCGCGGTCGGCGCGGGGTCGCCGGCCAGACGCCGCCAGGTGTAGAGGAGTATCCCGGCGATGAGGAAGCGCGTCCCGGCCATCAGGAACGGAGGGATGCTCTCGACCGCGTAACGGATGGCGAGATAGGTCGAGCCCCAGATGATGTAGATGGCGAGCAGGGCAATCCAGATACGAAGTTTCATCCATGGCTCCAGCTTGAAGATTCTGCTAGATTAGACGTGTGAAATTCCATAGCGCGTATTGTAGGCGTCTTTGACGCCAGTATCAACCCGATTCTTGCTCATTTTGAAACCGTCCCGAAGGTTGGCAAAAAACGATCAAATTTTCTCATCAAAACCTT
>JASEHI010000131.1 GCA_030018695.1 Anaerolineales bacterium | reverse complement strand
GCCCGAAAAAGCCGTTGGACGCAAACCCCTTCGGGAAGGTAGCGGAAAATAAGTAACAAGTGACCCTTTAGGGTTGCTTAGTGCTTCTGGTAAGCTTGGTTACGCCCACCACCACGAGTTTGAATGAAGGATTATGGTTGGTGGCTCTCCAGTGCAGTGATGTAAAAGAAATCGGCCGGAGACGGGCCCAAATAGCGATCAATGTGATCTTTCATATCGTTTTGTAACAGCGGTTCCGCGACCAGCTTGCCCTCTTCGGAGTGAATGGCTGTAAAATGAACCCAAAAATGATTGATATCCAGCAGCATCCCGTGTTGCACGCCCGCGACCAGCATGGCATCTGCCAGGACGGGCATGCTCAGGCTCGGACCGGCGAAATAGTACAGGGTCTTAGCTTCTCGATCAAGGCCCAGGCTGGAACGCCGAGTGACGATCTGGTTACTGATCGATCCGCCCCAATCTGTGATCGAATTGTTGTACACTCTGGGCGATATCTTCCCATCCTGAATGATTAAGCGGCAGTTCTGGCGCCATGCTTGTAGATCCGGGGTATCGTCAATATCCTCTCCCCAACTTCCGATCCGGACCTCTCCGTTGCGGTAGATCCCAACGGTTGCCATTTCGCTCTTCGGCGGCAGGGCTACGATCCCATCCGCCATTGCACCAAATTGGCCGTTCGCCGCTCTGAATCCACCGTTGAACGCGGCCAGTAGGACGCCTGCCACTAGGTCCTTTTCAGGGATCAAGCCGTTGCCCTTAGGCCCGTCAGGCAGGGAAGGCTCGTTAAATCCTAAAACGAAGTGCAGCCGGGTTCGGGTTAAGTCAAATGCCACAACTGCCACGATCGCATAGGGACGCTCTGGATCCGGCTGCAGAAATGTGCGCGCAGCCACTACGTGACCCTCCCGGTCGTGCAGGTAGGGCAGCCAGACCCCTTCGCCCTCCATTGAGCCAAACGGGCGTAGGTTGGAAAGCCGCCAAACATAGGGCATAGGCGTCGGGGTGGGACTGGCGGTCATTGTGGGGAGTTGATCCTGAGGCTTTGGTGACTGCGTCTGGGAAGCGAGGGTTTGGGTAGCAGCAGAGGGCGTTGGCGTGCGCGTCACGGGTTCTGGGGGAAGCGTGGCATCCCAGGCCGCGGCTTGTGCGAAAGGCGTCGTTTCCAAAAGGGGGGCTTCGCTCTCCCACGGCGCTTCGGCCTGTTGGCCGCCGTAATGGTACTGCCATTGTCTCACAGTGTCTTGCACCTGGAAGACGATGGTTTCGATCTGGGCTACCACCTGGGGGCCAAAAAGACCCCGCATCTGGTTGGCGATCTGGGCTCCAAAAGAAGGCCAGATTTCCACAACAGCCACAGTGCCCACGCAACTAAACAGGATGGCGAGTAGAATCAGGGCCAAAATTCGTTTGAACGAACGGCGGCGTTTTAACCCGTTTTTGGAGAAAATTATCTCATCGGCTTTCAGGGAGCTTTTCTGAACGCTTTTCAATGGGCTACTCATCGGAAAATACCTCGTTTTGCGAAGAATGTCACAAATGAAGACGAAGAAACGATTATGATTCTCTGTTTCCTACACTTCAAGGAATCAATGGATGGACTTCCCTGTCATAGCACTCATTTGCAGGTGACACATTTTGTCACTAATTATGAGTTTGCAAACACGCCCTAGCGTAACGGTTGCGCAACTGGAAGGTAGATGTTTCATAGCGTTTTGAAATTGAACAAAGGCAAGGTCAACTGAACAGCTACCTGCCCAGATAAACACAGGATGGTGTGTGCAAAAGGGCCGTCCGGATCAAAGATCAGGGTATTTCCCACGGATTTGCGCACCCAGCGAGCAGGCGTGTGAGAGACGATCCGTATGAGCGTTTTGACCTGATCCAGTGCGGTCTCAAAGCGGCGGTTGGCCTGGCGGAGTGCATCTTTGGCCCAGGCAGCGGCCCAGCGGACGAAATTGGCAGCGAACAGGGCGAATTGCTCCTGAAGCTGCATACCAATCGGAGAGCGAACCAGGTGACGTTTCAGAGTAAAGACTGCTTTCTCTTCTTTGATTCCAGCTTCGATGGTTTGTCTGGCGTTGTAGCGTCTGAACCATTGGGGCAAGGCTGGGGCTGGGGTATCGGCATAATAGAACAGGGTCGTATGGCGGAGTTCGTCAGGCAGGTGGTAGCGGATCAGCATAGCCTGCAATGGGTAAGGACAATCATTCTGGTAATAATCTCCCATGTTGACCGCTTCGGCATTGCGTCCGACGCGGGTCCAAGTGACCGGCTTGACCAGGCGTTGGCGCAGGCTTTGAGAGATATTGGAATGGTGCGCTTTGGTCAAGACGATGTAGCCCATCTCGATCAACCAAGCCAGGTTCTCCCCGGTGCTGAAGCCAGCGTCGATGCGCAGCACAAAGGGGATCGGATTGGGGTTGGCCAGATTGTCTGCTTCCAGTTCGGCCAGCCATTCGTCCAGGTGGGTCTGCTGTTCTTGCAGGGTTCGCATTTCGTTTTCCTGATTGGCGCGGATGGTTTGCACCTTTTTCACTCCTTGCCAGGTGCGCTGCTCCCGTTTCTGGGCCGCAGCCAGTTTGTGGCGGGTCTTGGCCAATTGAGAATGGGGTTTCTCTTTCCAGCCTCGGGCCTGGTATTCGTTTTCCAGGCGCACGACTTCGGCCTGGAGCGTCTTGGCTTCCGACCGGCTTTGGATGATGATGGTTCTGAAGGCCTGTTCCTTGCGCTGATTGCGCTCCCAATGATCTTGCACCTGCCGGATGCGCACCTGCAAGGCCTGACGCTGTGTCTGCACCAATGCAACCCGCCGGCGCGGGCGCATGCCCAGAACCTGTTCGAGTTCTCGCACCATGGCTTGCAAGCATTCCGCCGAGTGGGTGCGCCCGGTATAGCGCTGCAAAGCCAGCAGCAGACGCTGCCAGCGCTCACACACCAGCGACAGGATGGCGGCCTGATACCCTTTGCGGACATCGTCATCCATCCAGCCAAAGGTCGCATCTTTGTAATCCGTGCTGGTTGGGCTGACTTCCCGTCCGGTCAGATCCACATCCGCCGTCAAGCAGCCCCGCTTGCGAATGGTTTCCATGACGGCTTCCTGAATGAAGGGCCGCGACACCTGCCGCAAGGTTTCAATCACGGCCACCAGTGTGCTTTCGTCAGCCGCATCCAGAGTACGGCTGACCCCCGAGTAGTGCGCAAAGATCGTTTGCGCCCAAGCCTGGGCAATCGTGGGATCCGTGGCAATCGGATGGGCTTCCCGGTTGAGGTCTTGCAAGTACTCAATGCCTCCCAAAATGCCCACCAGCAGCTCGATCAACTTGGTCTGCGGTGGACATTTGGGGCCTTGCTTCTGATCAATCGGCACGGCTTCCAACTCCTTGACCAATCCAAGCGCCTGGGCAAATTGCCCCATAACGACCAGCCAGGCGTGGTCAGTCGTGGCATCCAATTCATCCCCTGCGATGCGCTCACCCACCCACTCGCCCATCTGTTCGACTGGAGTGCGATAGGTGATCTCTACTTTCGTAACATCCCCAACCGACATCCGGGGAATGCCAGAATAGGACACCCTGGACAGAAGCTGTTCCACCGATGGAACCTCGATTACGGGACACGCTTCGGTTTGAGCAGGTATAATCATGGTCATCTCTCTTGTTTGGATTTGGTTTTGTAGAAAACTCCATTTTGGTAGGGCAGTCACCTACCATTATGCCAGACAAGAGAGTTTTTTGTTCAGTTGGTAAAATTCAGTTTTCCTGTACCAGGAAACATCTTGCTCCTGATTGCGCAACCGTTACGCTAGTGAATCTGGGATAAGTTTGTTTGATTACTTCTTGACTCCACGCAAGCCGCCCAACGATGTACTTGGTTGACTACCTCAACGTAACTGCTTATATCATGTAATTGCCACAAACATAGAAAGAAAATGACTTTGTCGCATATGAGGCGTAATTCTAGGAGGCCACTGAAAAACCCCCTTCCCGAAAAGCGACTCTGGGTCAACGTCCCACTCTGCCACTGAAACTGGCATGATTTTGGGACGACGCCAGCAGAATAGCCACTTTTTGACCAAGTTTGCCCCACTTTCGGGACAGGCCAATTTCAAAAAGGGACTTTTTCAGTGCTCTCCTAGTATTACAGCGCAATGTTGCTAAAGTAACTCCGTTAACATATCATTCTGAGCACCCTGGCGCTTTTCCAGGGTGCGAAGAATCTCCCATTTGCGGCGTGGAGACCCTTCGGGCGCACAGAACGCGCCCTCAGGGTGACAATTTGAGTAGGTTTTCTTGAACCTTGCGCTGTAATACTAGCTCGACAATGTTAGATTAGAACAGGTGTACGCAATCCGTCGGTCGAGCGTTGCCCTGAGTTCATCGAAGGGTAGGCGGTTTTTGCCGTATCGAGACCAGCGGATTGCGCCCACACGCCGGTTTCG
>JASEHI010000130.1 GCA_030018695.1 Anaerolineales bacterium | reverse complement strand
CGTCCAGGTACAAGCGGTAGCGGTCCTCGAAGGCAGATGGGCGGGAGGACATTGTCATTGTGCGTCTCTATAGAACGCTTTATTCAACAGTTTTTCCGTCTCGCTGACCTCGAACGCGGCTTTGTCAATCTCGGCACGATCCAGGTACAAACCAGAGGTCATTGATGAAAATCCTTCAATCAAGCTGACTTGCACAAGTGTATCAGAAACCGACCATTTTTTCGAACTCGACAATCTTCTCCCTCCACTCCTGCGGGATGGGAATCGTCTCATTTGTCCGGTAATCATACCCCACCAGCACCGCCGAGCCGGTCGCCAGCTCCTTGTTGGAAGCCGCGTCCATCAGCGTGTACTCGGCAGTCATGCTCTTGTCCCCCAGGCGGGAGATGCGCATTCCAACTCTTACATCGGCGCCATATTGAACCGGCGCGAGGAAGGTGACTTTGACCTCGGCCAGGATGATGCCGATATTCGTGAAAGACTGGCCTTCCTTGAACATGCCCAGGTGGAGGAGATAATGGACGCGCGCCTGCTCGAAATAGGTGAGATATTTGGCGTTGTTGAGGTGGCCCTGCGGGTCCAGGTCGCCGTAGCGGACTTCGATGGGGTGGTAGAAGCGAAATTCAGGCATTGTTGATTTTCTTCTTAGACTGTTCTCGGAGCGATAGGATGATCAGGACGATCAACGTCAGCACGGTCGCGGCAGCGCCGGCGGACAACGCGGTGATGTAGACCGGATCGGGGTGATTGATGACGCTGGCGCGAATATCCACCGGCGTGCTCGGGAAGAGTTTGTACATGTTGGTCACCCGCCAGATGCGGGAGTGCTGGAACAGGTCGTGCGCCATCAAGATCAGCAGCCCCAGGCTGAAAATGCGTTCGGAGGGGCCGCGGCGGCCTTTTTGCGCAGCACCCTTCGATGAACTCAGGGCAGCGCCTACTCGGTCGGATAAATATTCCTGAAAATTGAAGCCAGCCATGAGAATCAATGCCACCAGCGGCAGGACAAGGAACCGGGAAGCGATCCGCTCCGAGTCTGCCAGAGGGACAGGCAGGCGGTTGATCACGCCGTAAACCTGGCCGATCGAGAGGAAGGTCAGGACGGCAATCGGGGCCAGCAGGGTTCGAGCGGGACTCTGTTTACCTGTCCTGGCGGCCAAGCCAGGGCGCCAGGTGCGGTAAACGCCGAAGTAGAGCAGGAATGCCAGGCCAATCAGGCCGATGTAGGTATCCACTTCCCACCAGCCCAGCGACTTGAACGGGCCGGCGAGGGCCTCGGACGGGTACTTGATCGTTACCAGCGCGGCGAACATATCCGTGACAGTCGGGAAGCCGGAGATGAAGCCCTTCCCGCCGCCGATGAACTCGACCATCGGCGGCAGCAGGCGGAACAGGCTGAGCAGCAGGCTGAAGGTGATCGCTTGGACGGCGGGCAGCAGGTATTTCGGCGTGAACACTCCCCAGGCCAGCAGGAAGATCAGGCACCACAAGAAGAAGTGGAAAGCACCCTGCAGGGTGATGGCGAAGAGGGTCAGCGCGATGAGCAGCACCCAGCGCCAGCCGGCTTTTTCGCCCTCCGCAACCTTTAGAATGAGCAGCACAAAGAAAGGCAGGAAATAGTAACCGATCCACTCTGAATGGCCGACGGCGTAGTGGGCGGTGATATGACCGTTGAAGTTGAAGAGGACAAAGAGCGCGGTGAACGCGGCTGGAGCCAGGCTGTAGCGTTTTTTCAGCAGGATCAGAGCCACGAATCCGAGTGAGTACAAGATGAGCAGGTTGACCAGGGTGAAGAGTCCCGGCTCAAGGAAGCGCAGCAAGTAGGCCTGGGGGGAGATTAGAGTGTCCGGTCGCCCCAGGTAGCGGTCGGTGGTGGAGAGGGCCGAGCCGATGTGCAGAGGCAGTTGATTCGTCATGGCTGCCTGGCGCAGGAAACTGAAATAGGCGCCGGTCTGGGTCCAATCGTGCAGGTCGAAGGGAACTTTTCCCCAATTAAGGAAATATCCCCAGTGGAGCAGGCCTATAAGATAAAGGACTGTTGTCCAGAGCCTGTCAAACCAGGCCGATAACCGTCCCGGCGCAGGGATGAAAAAAGCTTCACCCAGGGTGGAAAAAATGTCCCGGATGGCAATTCGGATTGGGCGTTGATCGGTCATGCCACGATTATACTCGTGGTTGTCTTCTCGATGGTTTTCTTGTCGTGAGGTGGTCACCAGCGGATAGGAAAGCGGATAAACGGATAGGCGTGCACCCATCCGTTTATCCGCTTTGCCGAAGGCATCCGCTGGCCATTTTTACATGATGCTTTCCGATGTGTGCACGCAAAGGTTGTCATCTGGAGCGCGTAGGACAAGTCTATAGACTTGTCCCACTGACATGGTTTGCGTGCACACTTTCCGATACTGGTGCCATGCAAGACGCGAACATGGATTAAAATGGGGTGATATGGAATCCCTCCCCCCCTGCATCCCCATTTCTGAACCCCTCCTCTCCGGCAACGAAGAGGCCTACGTGCGCGATTGCGTCCGCTCGGGCTGGGTCTCCTCGCTGGGGAAATACATCCCCGAATTCGAGCAGGGTTTCGCCGACTTCTGCGGCGTGCGGCATGGCATTGCGGTCTCCAACGGGACGGCCGCCTTGCACCTGGCTTTGGTCGCCCTGGGGATCGGGCCGGGTGACGAGGTCATTATCCCGACCTTGACCTTCATCGCCACCGCCAACGCCGTCCGCTACACCGGCGCGACGCCGGTCTTCGCCGATAGCGAAGCCGAAACCTGGAACCTCGACCCTCAGGATGTTGCCCGCCGCATCACCCCCCACACCAGGGCGATCATCCCGGTCCACATCTACGGACATCCAGCCAATATGTCGCCGATCCTCGATCTGGCGAAGCAGCACAAACTGCACGTGATCGAAGACGCGGCTGAAGCGCACGGCGCACGCTACCAGGGAAAGCGCGTCGGCAGCCTGGGGGAGATCAATGCCTTCAGTTTTTACGGTAACAAGATCATCACCACCGGCGAGGGCGGCCTGCTGACCACCGACGAGGATGTCCTGGCCGAGAAGGTGCGCTTTTTACGCGACCACGCCATGTCGCCTGAAAAGCGCTACTGGCATACCGAAGTCGGGTTCAACTATCGCATGACCAACCTGCAAGCCGCCTTGGGCGTGGCGCAGATGGAACGCATCGAGGAATTCATTGCCCGCAAACGCTGGATCGCCGAGAGCTACAACCAGGGCTTGCGCGAGGTGGCCGCCATCAGGCTGCCGCCGGAAGCCCCTTGGGCGACCTCGGTCTACTGGATGTATTCCATTTTGCTGAATAAAGACTTCCCCCTGAGCCGCGACGAGGTGATGGCGCGCCTGCGCCAGCAGAATATTGACAGCCGGCCCTTCTTCTACCCGATCCACGTCCAGCCGCCGTATCAGGCCGATATTTCTTTACCCGTTGCCGAAGACCTCTCGCGGCGCGGTATCAACCTGCCCTCGGCGGTCACGCTCGGCGAAGAGGATATCCAGCGCATCGTCCAGGCGATCAGGAAGATGGCCTGAAATATGGACATCTCGGTCATTTTGCCAACCTATTGTGAACGGGACAACATCGAGAATTTGATCTCGGCGATAGAAACCAGCCTGCTTCCCTTGGGACGCGAAATCGAAATATTGGTCGTGGACGACAACAGCCCGGATCAAACCGCCGAGGTCGTCCGGGCGCACCCGGTCAGGCCCGGGGTGCAGGTGAGGTGCTTCGTCCGGACCCAGGAACGAGGTCTGGCGACGGCGATCAAGTACGGCATCCAGCGATCCAGCGGGGACAAAGTCGTCGTCATGGACACCGATTTCAACCATAGTCCCACCAATATCCCTCAGATGGTCGAGCTTCTGGATGAATATGACCTGGTGATCGGCTCGCGCTTTGTCCGCGGCGGGGGCATGGAAGATAAGAAGCGCTATGTTTTCAGCCTGATCTACAACTGGTTCATCCAATTGGTCTTGTGGCACGGCATTCGCGACAGCCTGAGCGGATTTTTTGCCATGCGCCGCCAGGCGCTTTTCGCGCTGGATTTGGAGGGCATCTTTCGCGGCTACGGAGAATATTTCATCCGCCTGACTTATGGCGCTTTTCGGCGGGGAGAGAAGATCATCGAGCTGCCGGTGTTTTACACCTTGCGCCAGCACGGCTTCAGCAAATCCAAATTTGGGGAGATGCTGCGCGACTACACCTTGACCGCGCTTTCGCTGCGCCTGACGAGATCCTAGTTTCCCCACTCCCTGCGGGTTGTAGTAGGGCGGGTTTCTTACTCGCCTGGTTTTTATCATGAAAACGGCGGGAAGGGATTCCCGCTGGTGGAGGCGGCGCGTCGGCATAAGGAGCTGGGCTGCTTAAACCCCACAGCTTAAGCAAGCACAAATAGTTTGGGTGTGTTTCAAATGAGTTGAAGTAAGAACGTCCCGAAGGTTTTGCTGAG
>JASEHI010000012.1 GCA_030018695.1 Anaerolineales bacterium | reverse complement strand
GACTTATCGGGACGAATGGATCATCGAGCGCGGGTTTCATCGCTTGAAAGGTGTGCCACTATCGTTAGACCCTATGTTCGTCAAGAACGATGACCAAGTGGTCGGCCTGACGAACCTGTTGAGCGTTGCCGTGCGAATGCTGACTTTGATCGAGTTCGTTGTGCGCCGGAAACTCAAGCAATACAAGGAGAAGCTGACCGGGTTGATCGAAAACAACCCTAAAAAGGGCATAGACAACCCAACCACCGAGAGGCTACTCAAGGCTTTCGATAAGATAAACCTGACGATTGTGCACTTGCCCAACCGGATTATTCGCCATGTCACGCCATTGACGGCCTTGCAAACCCGTATCTTGGAGTTGCTTGGTTTGTCAGCAGCCATCTACACTCGGCTGGCCGAAAATTGAAGAAAGTCAAAACCATTTCAGCGAATGGACAGTTACCACGCTGATATTTTTTATGCAAACTTTCCACATAGGATTTGTACTTGCGGTTTTGGAGATTACGTTGTGTTTCAATAATTATCTGAAAATGGTAGTCGAAATCTCTCTCGAACGTTGGCCTGGAAACAACCAGATCATGGATGGCCGCCGATAAAGACTCAAGTAACCTTTTCTTGAATTGCAGAGATAATAGGTTTTCTACCCGAAGAGCGTCCATTTGCTCCTGCGCTACATCGTCGCCATCACTATTTAGTGGGTAAACCCATTGGCCGTGAACTAGCTTGTTTCTTAGTTCGATAATTGAACCGACGTCATCGTTGAGCATATCTGAAAGTGTAGCGTATCGTGAGTATGACGAATGAGGTAAATTTTGGGCTGATAAAGCAGCTATTGGAATTTTATACTGCCTGCGAAACGCTATTTCTACCGCCTTTTGCCATTGCTTGAGTTGTGTGTTTTCAACTCGCACTAAATCTCGTTCTGATGAATTAAATCCTTTCGGTTCGTAAATGAGTTTGCGCAAGCGGCATTCGGCCCACGCTCCTAGCAGAAGGGCATACAGCCGCATAAAAGAAGAAACGGTAATTGCGTCATCATGGCAGCTTTGAAAAATCGCGCTACCGAATTATAGCAAAATTTAGACTGTAGCGCGGGCCAATAATTTTTTGAGCCGCCACTTGGCGGGTTAACGACTTATGGACGGTCTATCCCTGCGCTTCGGGGTTATAGGCCAGAAATACAATTCACTGAAAATATTATAGCACCCATGTCAAGCGAAGGTGTTGCCATAACCGCCGTGCGGTTGTAGAATAAAGATAATCTTTTGGCGCGAGGAGACCTTATGAAACGCTGGAACGGCTGGGGCGAAGAAAGTCACCTATATCCTTTACCAGACTCTGCGGCGCGCTACCTGGCGGAACAGCTCGGCGCCGGTGCGTGCCTGCCTGACGCGGCCATTGAACAAGTACTGGCTGCGGTTCCCCCTTCCCGCCTTGCCTCTCACCCCCTGATTTCCGTTGACCCCGAGCAGCGCCTGCGCCACGCCCGCGGACAATCGCTGCCGGATTGGGTCGCGCTGCGTTCCGGGCAGATCGGGAACTTTCCCGACGGTGTGGCCTATCCAACCTCTGACGAAGATGTCCGCAAACTGCTGGCCTACGCCCAAAAGACCGGCGTGAAAATCATCCCCTACGGCGGCGGGACGAGCGTGGTCGGGCACATCAACCCGCTCCCCGGCGGCGCGCCCGTCCTGACCCTCGACCTGTCGCGCCTCAACCGTCTGCTCGAACTGGACGAGACCAGCCATCTGGCGACCTTCGAGGCGGGTATCGCTGGGCCAGAGATCGAAAGGCAACTTCGGGCGCGCGGCTACAACCTCGGCCATTTCCCTCAATCCTTTGAATTCTCCACCTTGGGCGGCTGGATCGCGACGCGTTCCAGCGGGCAACAATCCTACTACTACGGCCGCATCGAAGATCTGTTTGCCGGCGGGCATGTCGAAACGCCCATTGGCGGGCTGGAGCTGCCTCCGCACCCGGCTTCGGCCGCCGGGCCAGATATCAGGCAGCTCATCCTCGGCTCGGAGGGACGCCTGGGCGTCATCACGCGCGCCACGCTGCGCGTCCGCCGCCTGCCGGAGACGGAGTCTTTCCATGCTGCCTTCTTCCACGATTGGGAGCAGGGCGTCGCCGCGCTGCAAGCTATTGCTCAAAACGGCATCGGCGTATCCATGGTTCGCTCATCCAATGCCACGGAGACGACCACCACGCTCGCCCTGGCGGGAAAGGACGACCTGGTAAAATGGGCCGATCGCGGCCTGCGGACGTTGCGCTATGGAGAGGCGCGCTGCCTGTTCGTCTTCGGGGTGACGGGCGGCCGACGAACGGCGCGGCAGGCCTATCGTCAGGCCAGCGCCGTGATCCGCGAACACGGCGGCCTGCTGACCGGCACGCTCATCGGCCGGATGTGGCGCAAGTCGCGCTTCCTGACGCCTTATTTGCGCAACACGCTCTGGGAGCGCGGCTACGCCCTGGATACGCTCGAGAGCGCCGTGAAATGGTCGGCGGTGATGGATACGGCGAATGAAATTCTGGCAGTCTTGAAAAATGGCTTGACTGATGTCAATGAACGCGTGCTGGCCTTCGCCCATCTCTCGCACGTCTACGCGGACGGCGCCAGCATCTACGTCACTTATCTCTACCGCCGCGCTCAAGATCCAGATGAAACCCTGCGCCGCTGGCAGGTCTTGAAAGGCGCGGCCAGCCGCGTCATCCTGGCTCACGGCGGGACGATCAGTCACCAGCACGGCGTCGGGCTGGATCACGCTCCTTATCTCGCCGCCGAAAAAGGCGAGCTTGGGATGCGCTTGCTCGCAGCCGCGCGGCGGACGCTCGATCCACAGGGTGTGCTGAATCCGGGTAAGCTTTTAGAGGATTAGCATCGTGATAACCGTCAAGATCCTTGCCTTGCGCCATCCTGAGCGTTACGCCGTCAGGCGGATGGTCTTGTCCACTCTGAACGAGTTGCATACCCAATATCCCGATCTGGCAGTGGAAATTGCCGAGATCAGCGATCCAAGCGAGATCGGCAAATATGCTTTAGTGCTGGTCTTGCCTAGCCTGGTGATCAACGAGAAACTGGTCTGTAGCGGGCGCTTCCCGTCGAAGGATGAGGTCGTTGCCTGGCTGCGCGAAGCGTTATGGTAGCTGCTCCGCATGGCATGGTGGAAGCAGCTACCATTATAGACCTGATTGTCGGGTGCGTTTACGCTTTACGCTTCACGCATCACGTTTCACGCATCACGTTTCACGCATCACGTTTCACGCATCACGCATCACGTTTCACGACTCACGTCTTACGGACAACCAACATGTGGACAACAAACTGGCGTGACACCGTCTGGTCGCAATTGGATCGCGAATTCGACCTCATCATCATCGGCGGGGGCATCACCGGCGCGGGCATCCTGCGCGAGGCGGCGCGGGCGGGTCTGAGCGCGGTGCTCTTTGAACAGCACGATTTTGCCTCCGGCACCTCCAGCCGCTCATCCAAACTCGTCCACGGCGGGCTGCGCTATTTGAGAAACGCGCAAATCAAGTTGACCTATGAGTCAGTGCATGAGCGCGAGCGCCTGCTGAAGGAGGGGCGCGGGCTGGTCTCACCGCTGCCTTTTCTAATGGCAAACTACGCGGGCGATAAAATCCCGGCCTGGGTTTTCGGCTTTGGCTTGAGCCTGTATGACCTGCTGGCGCTGAAATGGAATCACAAGCATTACTCACCCGCTGGCCTGCGCGAGTTGTGCCCGCAACTGACTTCGCCGGAAATGATCTGCGGCTACCGCTACTTCGACGCCCAGACCGACGACGCCCGCCTGGTGTTGCGGGTAATTTTGGAAGCGACCAAGGACGGCGCTCTGGCGCTGAACTATGCCCGTGTGGAAGGCTTGCTCAAAGCCGGTGAACGCGCTTGCGGCGTGGCGGTGCGGGACTGCTCGACAGATGGCTCGCAGCGGCGCCTCGCGCCTGGTTCAGTCAAAACGACCGAGGTCCGCGCCCGGGCGGTGATCAACGCCACGGGCGCCTGGGCGGACGAGTCGCGGGGAATGGTCGGGGGTCGGGAGCGCCTGCGGGTCTTGCGCGGCAGTCACCTCTTCTTCCCGTCGAACAAACTCTCGTTGACACGCGCCGTCACCTTCCTGCATCCCCAAGACAGCCGCCCGGTCTTCGTCGTGCCCTGGGAGGGCGTGACCCTGGTCGGCACCACCGACGTGGATCACGCCGCCGCGCCGGCCACCGACCTGCGCATCTCGGATGCCGAGGCTGAATATCTGATGAACTCGGTCACATACGCCTTCCCAGGCCTGGTTTTGTCACTCGCCGACGTGCAGTCCACGCTGGCGGGGATGCGGGCGGTGGTGGATTCGGGCAAGGCCAACCCCTCGAAAGAATCGCGCGAGTTCGTGCTGTGGAACGAGAACGGGCTGCTGACCGTCAGCGGCGGCAAGCTGACCACATTCCGTTTGATGGCGCAACAGGCATTGCGGGCGATCCGTCCCGTGCTGCCGGAGCATGCGCGGCTGGGAAAAAAGATGCGCGGGTTCGATCCTCTGCCGGATGAGATGAAAGTCTGCGGGCAGTTGGAAGCATCCATGCGCTTGCGGCTGGTGGGGCGTTACGGAAGCGAAACCTGTCATCTGATGGCTGCCGCGCAAGATGGGGAGTTGAAGCCCATCGGCGAAAGCCTTTCACTGTGGGCTGAATTGCGCTGGGCGGCGCGCGCCGAGGACGTGGTTCATCTGGATGACCTGCTGGCGCGGAGGTTGCGTCTTGCCATCACCCTGCCCGGCGGCGGGCTGAACGAGATGGCGAAGATCCGCGCCATTGTCCAGCCGGAATTGGGCTGGGATGACGCCCGCTGGGAAGAGGAGGAAAAAAGGTATCGGGCGTTGTGGCAGGCTTATTATTTGCCACCGTAGAATCCGAGACCTCCGAGGTCTGAGAGACCTCGGAGGTCTCGCGCCAGCAAAGTGATAAAATAGCAGCGAAGGAGAGATGCTTATGACGACCGAACTGCTCGAATGGGTCAACGCCTATCTCGAAAAAGACGAGGATATCGTCGTTGCCATCAAAAAGATGTGGAACGAGTGGTCTGCCGCGCACGAAGAACCATCGCTGGAGGAATTTTCCGCTGCTGTGCTGGCCGACCCGCGCAACGAAGCCGGACGCGGCGTGGATCACCGCGAGGGCATGGATTGGATGTCGCCGGAGGAACGGGCCGAGTATGAGCGGGAGATGGAAGAAAAAGGCTTCTTTTCCGGCCCGCGCGTTAGATTGAAATCGCGTGAGATCACGCGCGAACACATCGCCCGGATGATCAAGAAACACAACGAGCGAATGGAATGGGCGCTCAAACAGGCCCGCGAAGTAATGCCGGAGGATATCAGCGAGCCGCAGGAGGGTGAACTGATTGACCTGATCGAGAAGGTCAAGGAATTCCGCAAAGAGTTGCGGAAATTAGGGCTGGAAGCCGAAGACGAGGACAAAAAATAACATGCACATTTTGGTCACCAACGACGACGGGGTGCAGGCGCCCGGTCTGCTGGCGCTGGCGCAGACGATGCGCGAACTGGGAAAAGTCACCGTTTTTGCCCCCGACCGCAACTGGAGCGCCTCGGGGCACGTCAAGACTTTGGATCGCCCGCTCAGGGTCCGCGAAGTACGCCTGGCGGACGGCAGCGCGGCCTACTCCTCGGACGGCGCGCCCTCGGATTGCGTTGCTCTGCCGCTGATGGATTTCCTCGGCGAGAAGATTGATCTGGTGGTGGCGGGCATCAATCCCAACGCCAACATCGGCCACGATGTGACCTACTCCGGCACGGTGACGGCGGCTATGGAGGCGGTCATCACCGGCGGCGTGCCGGGCATTGCCGTCTCGCTGGATGCGCCGGAGTACCATAGCGGCTTGTTGGATTACAGCGCTGCCGCATCGGTGGCGCGGCGCGTGGCGGAAAAAGTGATCGCCGAGGGCCTGCCGGAAGGGGTGTTGTTGAACGTCAATGTGCCGTATTTGAAAGAAAATGAATTCATGGGGTTCATGGTCACCCGCCAGGGGTTGCGCCTTTACCGCGACAAACTGGAGCGCCGCCTCGACCCGCGCGGGCGTCCGTACTACTGGATCGGCGGAGATGCTCCCACCGGCGTGGACGAGCCCGGCACCGACTTCGGCGCGCTGCGCGCCGGGTATGTCTCCATCACCCCGCTACAGTTGGATTTGACGGCGCGCGAGGCGATGGAGGAGATGAGGGGGTGGGAGTGGGGGTAGACACAAAGCCGGAATTTTCAAACTTTAATCACATCGGTTTATAATCAGAGCATGACTTCTAAAAGTATTCGTGAGACCCGTCAATTAGCCTTCGACTATCTTATAACCGCGTCGGTAGTCGAAAGCAATTTGAACGAAGGCGAATATGCGATTGATACAGATTTCCCTGAAGAGTTCGCGGATACTTTGTCACGTCTAGAAGCGTATAACAAACATCTCTTTCGGCCGAATACTTACCTGCATAAATGGTGGGCCAGGCGCTGCGGATCTACATTTCGAACCATCCTCAAACAATTTATTGCCGACCCCAATCGGCGGGATTATTATGCCCCCAAGGGACTGGAAGGGAAAATTATTCTCGACCCCATGATGGGAGGGGGGACTACTTTACACGAAGCCATCCGATTGGGAGCTAACGTTATCGGGGCTGATATTGACCCGATACCGGTTGTGCAAGCGCGTGCATCTTTATCCCCTCTTACCATCAGAGACTTGCGTGCCGCATTCTATATTTTCTTTGAAGAATTGTATTCTCAAATAGGGCAGTTTTTTCTTACCGAGTGCCCTCATTGTGCAAAAGAAGTTGATTCCCAATATACTCTGTATGGTTCTCGCAAGAAGTGCTCTTGTGAGGAAGTCGTTCAAATAGACCAGTTCGATCTACGCCACGAAGCAAACCGGACAATCCGCATTTGGCCGAATACTTGGATTATTTCCGACAAAGAAATTGAACCCGATGGTCCTTCAAAACCGATTCGGTTAATTACAAGAGATGAAAAAACTTGCAGGGAATGCAGCCAAAAATATCAGGAGTTGTTGGATATCCCTTATTATCAACGCTATACGCCCGTCGCCATTGCGGCTGTTTGCCCTGAGCATGGTTTTTTCTTCCGTAGACCGAACGAGTCTGATCTAGACAAAATAAAACAGGCGGATGAATTACGCGCAAGTCTTGAATTCGGAGAGATAGAGAATTTCACTATTCAAAATGGCCCGAAATCAGGAGACTTGCTCAAACGAAAGCTCTCATCCTATTTGGATTTGTTTACTTCACGGCAACTATTATACTTACACAGAGCAATCTCTCTGCTAAAAAAATATCAAGGCCCCATCCGATTAAATCTTGCTCTTTTGGTTTCCACTTCTTTGGAGTTTAATGCCCTCCTATGCGGATACAAGGGATGGGCGCGAAATCGGCCGGGGGCGATCAAGCATGTTTTTTCTCATCATGCTTATCTTTTTCCCTATACGGCGGCAGAAAACAACCCGGTAAATTCGCAAAGATCATCAGGAAATCTGCAATCGCTGTTCAAAGACCGTCTCGAACGAGGGCGTAGATGGGCGTTAGCGCCAGTGGAAAGAAAAATTGACCAAAATGGAAAGGTTTATTTGTTCAAGATTCATGGAGAATTCGACGGCGGTACTGAGGTCGCTGATCAAAACGAACTGAAAGCAGGTAATCAAAAGCATCTTCTCATACAAGGAAATTCAAGCCACATACCTGTAAACGATGAATCGGTTGATTTTGTCGTAACTGATCCCCCATATTATGACAGCGTGCAGTACAGTGACTTGGCAGCCTTCTTTCGCGTCTGGTTGGCGTGCCTGTTGCCTGATGAGATTGACTGGAACTATGACGAAACCCAAAGCGCAGTTGCCACAAAGAGCAACGGTCTGGATAAACAATATGTCACGATGCTCTCAGGCATTTTCAAAGAATGTGGGCGCGTCTTGAAAAAGGATTCGGGTCGGATGGTTTTTACTTTTCATCACTGGGATCCGAATGCTTGGGCAGACTTAACCATTGCCTTAAAAACGGCCGATTTCCGATTGGTGAATACATACGTGCTGTTTTCGGAGAATCCAATCTCGATCCATATTCAAAACCTGAATGCAATTAAACATGACTCAATCCTTGTGCTGACCCGCGATGAGAAAAACGCCGGGCGCGCATGGACAGAATTCGAGAGAATTGACACCAGCGACTCCGAGACGTTTTGCCGGCAATGCGCCATGTCTTTAGGATGGTTGCTGGAGAGCAACCATCAACCGGAACAAATCCGCAAAATTTGGAAGCATCTTATTCAAGGGAGAAACTGATGACCAACCACAAGGGCAACCGTCCGGCAGAAATATTTGGCTACCATTTCAGCGACACTTCGCCCGATGCGTCTCAGGCGCGGAAGAGATATTGGTGTCCTTTCATGGAACGACAATGCAGCAAAACCAGCCGCCTGATTGACTACCCTTTTGGCGTCTGCACTGTGGAGCATGGGGGCGGAGTTTATACCATCTG
The DNA here is from genome assembly GCA_030018695.1 of Anaerolineales bacterium. GTDB lineage: Bacteria > Chloroflexota > Anaerolineae > Anaerolineales > Villigracilaceae > CG2-30-58-95. The sequence continues at coordinate 38,655 of JASEHI010000012.1, read as the reverse complement.
CCCGCATCGGTTTGAAGAAACGGGAACATCGGAGGGACTACCTCTCGTTCTGGAAAACATAGCCCGGCACTATTTTGGCGACCTTGCCCGCCTCTTCTTGTTCTCCGAGGTCCGATTGCCCAACGTAGGCGCAATTGATTTCGTGCTCGTGCGTCACAAACCGTACAGAGCCGAAGTTGACGATTTCATTCCTGTCGAATTCCAATCGGATTCAACCACGGGAACCGGTCCGCTTGTTCAAGGTATCGAGGATTTCATGGCGGGGCAGGATATTCTCGCCAGGAACTACAACTTCGGCATCAACACCTACGACACGATCAAACGCTCCATCACTCAACTGTTCAACAAAGGCATCGTTTACGAAGCCTGGGGGGCGAAATCCTATTGGGTCATCCAGGAATACATTTACGCGAATCTGGCCAAGCGGTATGGCCTGAAGCGGGAAGGTTATTCGGCAGAACATGCCTCCCGTTTTGCCCTGCAGGAATATTCCCCCGAAGGCAACAAGATCACATTGCATGCCACCCGGTTTGTGTCCATAAGTGTGGATGAAATGTATCAAGCCATGCGGAACAACCCTGGTTTACCAAGCAAGGGGCAATTCGTGAATGCACTGAATGACAAATTAAAAGCACGGTTGAGTTTGAAATTCGAGTAGCTTCGCAGGAAATTCTAATGCCTGCTTTTACATCCCCTCCCAACCCTCACGCCTTCCACGCCCTTGTCTGGGACATCGTCCTCCAGATACCGTCCGGACGCGTTGCCACCTACGGGCAGATCGGCGCGCTCATCCCGCCACCGGATGGGATGCCGCTCAAGGATTACGACGCCTTCCGCGCCCGCTGGGTCGGCGGGGCGATGGCCGCCTGCCCGGATGACGTTCCGTGGTGGCGGGTCATCAATGCCCAAGGGAAGATCAGCCTGCGCCCGGGTGCGGAGGAGCAGCGCGCCCGGCTCGAGGCCGAGGGCATAGAGTTCGACGAGCGCGGGCGGGTGGATACGAAGAAATACAAGTGGCAGGCACCAGACAAACTTTTATATCGGAGTTGACAATGAACAATTTCCTTGCACTGGTTATCACTTTTGCCCTGGCTTTGGCCTGGCTGCGGCTGATGGACTTCGCCGCCCAGCGTGGCTGGATCGAATCGCGCCTGAGCCGCAAGCTCATCCATATTGGCACAGGGCCATTGTTTGTCCTCTGCTGGCTGCTCTTCAAAAATACGCCCGAGGCGCGCTGGCTGGCCGCGCTGGTGCCATTCCTTATCACCGTCCAGTTTGCACTGATCGGCCTGGGCGTGATCAAGGATGAAGCCTCGGTCAAGGCCATGTCCCGCAGCGGCGACCGGCGCGAGATCCTGCGCGGGCCGCTATTTTACGGCCTCGTCTTTATCGTCTTGACCATTGTCTACTGGAAAGATTCCCCCATCGGCATGACCGCCCTGATGCTGATGTGCGGCGGCGATGGACTGGCTGACATCCTGGGGCGCGGGCTAAAGTCGGCGAAACTGCCGTGGAACAATGGAAAATCCTGGGCTGGCTCGCTGGGCATGTTTCTCGGCGGATGGGTTCTGGCGGCTTTCATCTTGGGCATCTTCACGCTGGCGGGTATCTTCCGCACACCCTTCGCTGGCGCCCTCGCCCCGATCACTATTATTGCCCTGGCCGGGACGCTGGTCGAATCCCTGCCGTTGAAGGATGTGGATAATATCACCGTCACGCTGGCGGCGGTGGCGCTGGGATATTGGCTGTTTTAGCCAGGATGCGGTGATTGTAGAGTAAAATCCAGATATAGGTTGCTTCTGAGCCATGTCTCAATCCCATCCCTTCACCCAGCTTGCCGAGCGGATTTCGCAGATCAGTTACACCCTTCTGCGCCCGAGACGGCTGCGGGCAGATTTCCTGCTCCGGCGCGGCATCCTCTATGCTCTCCTGTCAATTCTCGTGGCGACTGGCTATGTTTTGCTGGTCAGCGGTTTAAGCCTGATCTTTGGCGAGGTCATCGCCGCCAACAACCCCTTACTCATCGGATTGACGGTCCTGGCGTTAGCCGTCCTCCTGACCCCCCTCCGCAGCCGGTTACAGCAGGGCATTGACGCGCTTTTCCTGCGCGGCCACATCGTCCCGACACTTGCACCCCGTTCGGGCCGGGAGCCCGCCGGGGCGAGACGGCCTGCTGCAAGTGCAGGTGTGTCCTTGCGGGAGGGCGCTTACCAGGAGCATATTCAGGACTTCACTCAGGAACTGACGCGTGTGACGGAACTATCCGGCATCTTGCGGAGGTTGCGCGATCACATTATGAATGCCCTGACCCCCGGCCAGTTGCACATCTATGTCTACGATCCGCTTAACGACCGCTACCTGGCCGCGTCAGGAGAAGATGACCGCCCAACCAGCGATATCCACTTTGCCCCCAACAACCCGTTTGTCGAGACGCTCCGCACCGCCCACAAAGCGCTCTTTATTGACGAGGCCAATCTCCCCGCGAGACTCCAATCCGAAAAGGTGCGGCTGGCTTTGCTCGGCGCGCAGCTATTTATCCCCCTGTCAGGTAATGAGCGCTTGATCGGTTGGTTGGCCCTCGGCGCGCCTCGCTCCGCTGACCGAGTAGGCGCTGCCCTCCCGGAAGGACACCGGGACAGTGTGAGTTCATCGAAGGGTGCTGAGCACCGAGTAGGCGCTGTGCGGAATTACACCGGCCAGGATATCACCTTCCTTAACCTGCTCGGCGAGCAGGCCGCGTTGGCCATCGAACGCGCACAGGTCGTCTTCGATCTGGAACGACGCCTGCGCGAAATGAACATCCTGGCGCGGGTTGCGCAGGGCGTGAACATCACCATGGCGTTCGATGACATCCTGGAACTGTTCTACGCTCAGACCAAACAAATCCTGCCGTTGGACGATTTGCATCTCACCCTGTACGACAAAGCGAATAATTACTTTTACTTCGCTTTCTGTTTGGAAAACGATCACCGGCTGACCGATCGCGAGAACATTCCGCTGCTCCCAAATCAGGGCCTTAGCCCGGAAGTCATCCGCAGCCGCCATTCCATCCTGAGCGAGGATTACGGTCGTGAATGCCAGACGCGCGGCGTCACCCCGCTTACCAGCGGCGTGTATGCCTGGGCAGGCGTCCCGCTCAACGCCGGTGCGGAGACGATCGGCGCATTGAGCGTCGGCAGCCGGGATGCAACCAGCGTCTATACACCCAGACAGGTGGACCTCATCCAGGCTATCGCCGACCAGGCAGCCGGCGCGATCGTCAAAGCGCGCCTGCTTCAGGAGACAGAGCGCCGCGCCCGCCAGTTGACCACCCTGAATGAAATTACCCGCCAGTTGACTTCCACGTTGGAAACCGAACCTTTGCTCCAAAATATCCTCGAGAGCGCGGTCGGTATTCTCAACTGCGAGGCGGGAAGCCTGTTCCTGGTGGACGAGCAAAGCGACGAAATGATCTTCAAGGTGACTGTTGGACCGGTAGCAGCCGACCTTATTGGGCAGCGCATGCCGGCCGGCAGTGGGATTGTCGGCAAAGCTGTCCGGACGCGTGCACCCGTCATCGTCAACAACGTGCAGGCCACCTCAAACTGGTTCTCGGCTACGGACCAGGATACCGGCTTTGTGACCCGCGCGGTTCTGGCCGTGCCGCTGCAAATCAAGGAGCGCGTCACCGGCGCGCTGGAAGTCATCAACCGCAAAGATGGCCGCCCGTTTGCGGAAGAAGATCAGAACCTGCTGGCTGCTTTTGCCGGCCAGGCCGCGGTTGCCATCGAGAACGCCAAGCTATACACCCTGACCGATCAGGAGCTGAATGCCCGCGTGGAAGAGCTTTCGGTCATGCAGCGTATTGACCGCGAGCTTAACGCCAGCCTGGACGTGGCGCGCGCCATGCGCATCACCCTGGATTGGGCCATGCGCCAGTCCGCGGCCGATGCCGGGTTGATCGGCATTCTCGAAGAGGGGGGCATGCGCGTGATGGCCCAGCAGGGCTACGAAGATTTGCTCCTCGACAACAAAGACACGCTCCTGCCGCTCAACCAGCCGGCGATGCGCGCCGCGGTCAAGACAGGACAGCCTCAACGCGTTACGCTGGAGGCGGGTCAGCGTGGTATCCTGCCCGAGGCGCGCCAACAGGCCATCGTCCCGGTGCGCCGCGAGGCAAACGTCATCGGCCTGATTTGTCTGGAGAGTACCTCTCCCGATTCCCAGCCGGCCGGAGAGGTTAATTTCCTCACCCGCTTGAGCGACCACGCCGCCATCGCCATTGCCAACGCCCAACTGTACAGCGCGGTGCAGGCCGCCAATACCGCCAAGAGCGAGTTTGTCTCGCTCGTCGCCCACGAACTTAAAAACCCGATGACCTCCATCAAGGGTTATACCGAGCTGCTGGCGGCCAGCGCGGTCGGCCCGACCAACGCGATGCAGACCAACTTTCTGAAGACCATCCTCTCGAATGTCGAACGAATGAATACGCTGGTCTCGGATCTAAACGACATTTCCAAGATCGAGGCCGGACGCCTGCGGCTGGAGTTCAAGGCGATTGCCCTGAGTGAGGTGTTAGACGAGGTGACGCGTTCGAGCAAACGCCAAATCGAAGAGAAGAAGCAAATCGTCACTCTCATGTTGCCCGCCAACTTACCTAAAATATGGGCGGATGCGACGCGGCTGGCCCAGGTTTTGATCAATCTGGTCAGCAATGCCAATAAGTACACCCCCGAAGCCGGCGAGATAAACATCCGCGCGGAACGCAGCAGCAACCAGTGGGATGCCGATGGCGCGCCGCAGGTGGTCCACGTTTGGGTGAAGGATAGCGGCATTGGTATCAGCCTGGAAGACCAGAAGAAGATCTTCCAGAAGTTCTTCCGTTCTGAAGACGAGAAAGCGCGCGAATCGTCCGGTACCGGTTTGGGGCTCAACATCACCAAGAGCCTGATCGAGATGCAAGGCGGGCGTATCTGGTTCGAGAGTGAATTCCGACAGGGGACGACCTTCCACATTACCGTTCCGGTGGCGGAAGGATAGAGGATTTACGATTTGCGATTTGCGATTTACGATTGATTGAAGGAAGAAAGATGACCCTTCTCGCAGCAATTGGAAAGGCGCAAGCCCTGGATGGCCGTGAGGCTGGTCTGCAGGCCGCGCATCAGGCGCTCAACCAGCTTGGCAGCGCATCGTGTATTCTTGGCCTGGTGATTTCTTCTCACCAGTATGAGGCGCAGCAGGTGGTCAATGGGGTCTGCAGCCTGCTCGGGCCGACACCCCTGGTCGGCTTCAGCTCGCCAGCCGGTCTGACTGCGGATGGGATGCACCCCCACTCGGTCGTCGTCGCCCTGCTCTGCTCCAACGCCGCCAAAGCCGATGTCCATTGGCTGGCCGGGTACACCCAGGGGGAAAACGCGGCGGAACAGGGTCTCGCCGGATTACTCAGCCAGAATCCCAATCAAACCGCCCTGCTCTTCGCCGACGGCTTCAACGGCGACGCTGAGCAATTATGCGCCAGCCTGCCGCCGGCCGCGCGGCTGGTCGGCGCCCTCTCCAGCGGCGACCTGCACGCCGGGAATGCCTTCCAGATCAGCGGAAAACAGGCTGGCTCGAGCGGCCTGGCTTTGGCACGGCTGGAAAGTGGGATCAAAATTGGCATCGGATATGGGCATGGTTGGCAGCCGGTGGGCAGCCGTTTCCGCGTGACGCGCTCGCGCGGCTTCTGGTTGCGCACCCTGGACGGGCGTCCGGCCGTGGAGAGCTATGCCCAACTGTTCGGCTACCCGGCCAGCGACTGGGTCGTGCCGCCCCTCAACCACCTGATAAGGTTATACCCGCTGGGCCTGGAAGGGCCGGGGGAGGCGCTGCTCATCCGCTCGCCGCTGCGCGTGGAAGCGGACGGCTCCTTCCGCATGAATGCCACGCTGCGCAACGACAGCCAGGCCTGCCTGCTGGTCGGCAGTCTCGCCGCCTGCCGCCAGGCAGCGCAGACTGCCACAAGAGAGGCAATGGCCGCCCTGGACGGGGCAAAACCCGCCCTGGCGCTGGTGCTGGTTGACCTGGCCTGGGGGATGCTCTTCGAGGCGCAGCCGGGTGGGGAGGTTGCCGCCGTGCAGGAGGTGCTGGGTGCGGAGGTGCCTATCGCCGGGGGCTACACCCTGGGTCAGATCGTCCCCGGCGAAGAAGGGACGCCGCAATTCTTGAACCAGCACATGCTGGTGGTGGTGTTTGGGGAGGAGGGGGAGTAGAAGAATTCGTGATTGGGTGAACCAATGGCGCTTTTCAAGCTGTGATAGAATCACCTTCGAGTGAACTGTCCTCTTGTCCAATCTGCCTAAGAGGAGAAAGCCATGCAAAAAATTATGTTACAAACATTCCCTTCTGGTATCTCTGAGAACATGCTCTCTGGCTTATTGGATGAGAGCAGAGATCGCGAATCCGTTCTGAAAGCCATCCTCCAGCGTTTTGAACAGCGCTATAGTGGGTCATTGGAAGAACTGGAATCTCGCCTGAAACGCGGCGAGGGCCAGGAACATCCCGACTGGGAAGACTCGATTGAATGGCGCAACGCGACAGAATCCCTGCAACGTACTCGCGTCATGCGGAGCCTGCTGGAATGGCTACTGCCTTCGATCACGCCCTCGCTCGTTTCATAAGCGAATGTCCTTATATCGCGCCGCATCATCCTGAGGTCTCCTATTTCCCCCATCACGTTCATCAAGCGGATGGAGAGGTTATTTCTTCCGCCCTCACCGGCAATCCCGAAGTCGATCTGGGCGAGGTACGTCGCGAAATCGAGCGCCTTCTCGCCCGATAACCACCTGGAGCGCGGTGATGAACGGTGCCTCTCTACAGAAGAAACTTGATATGTCAGGGTCTCCCGATCCTGACACAAAAGTGACCGCAGGTTTCCAAAAGCAGACTTCCGAAGTCTTGAAAACTTCGGAAGTCTGTCTGTATCTTTACACCTCCACCGCCACCTGAGGCAAATCCTGCATGGCGGCCTGGATCGCCTCGGCAGGATAGGCGTAATCTTCCAACTGCCCGCGCAGGTAGGCCTGATACGCTGCCATGTCAAAGTGCCCGTGACCCGACAGGTTGAATAGAATCACGCGCTTCTCGCCCTTGGCCTTGGCGTCCAGCGCCTCGTCAATGACGGCGCGGATGGCGTGCGCCGACTCGGGCGCGGGCAGGATGCCTTCCGCCCGCGCGAACGTCAGCGCAGCCTCGAAGGTCGCCACCTGCGGCACGGCGACAGCATCAATGTATCCGGCGTCGCACAAGGCGCTCAAGCTAGGGGCCATGCCGTGGTAGCGCAGTCCGCCGGCGTGGATGGAGGGCGGCACGAAGGAGTGTCCCAGCGTGTGCATCTTGACGATAGGAGCCATCTTGGCCGTGTCGCCGTAATCGAAGGCGTACACGCCTTTGGTCAGAGAGGGCGTGGCGGTCGGCTCGACGGCTACCAGGCGTGTCCGCTGCCCATCTTTCAGGTTCTGGCGCAGGAACGGGTAGGCGAGGCCGGCAAAGTTCGACCCGCCGCCAACGCAGCCGATGACCACGTCCGGGTACTCGCCCGCCAGGTCCATCTGCTTCAAGGCTTCTTCGCCGATGACCGTCTGGTGCATCAGGACGTGGTTCAGCACCGAACCGAGGCTGTACTTCTTCGCCCCGTTCGATGTGGCAGCGACTTCCACCGCCTCCGAGATGGCGATGCCCAGCGAGCCGGGGCTTTCCGGATCTGTGGCCCGCACCGAGCGCCCGAACTGTGTCCGCTCCGTCGGGCTGGCGAAGACCTGCGCGCCGTAGGTCTCCATCATGATGCGGCGGTAGGGCTTCTGGTCGTACGAGACGCGCACCATGTACACTTCCAGGTCGAGGCCAAAGAAATTGCAGGCCAGTGCCAACGCTGAGCCCCACTGCCCCGCACCGGTTTCGGTGGTCAGGGACTTGGTCCCGGCGGCTTTGTTGTAAAAGGCCTGGGCGATGGCCGTGTTCGGCTTGTGACTGCCAGCCGGAGAGACACTCTCGTTCTTGTAATAGATATGTGCGGGGGTATCCAGCGCCTGCTCCAGCCGCCGGGCGCGGTGCAGCGGTGTGGGGCGGTAGAGTTTGTAGATCTCGCGCACCGGCTCTGGAATTTCTATAAAACGATCCGTGCTGATTTCCTGCAGGATCAATTCCATCGGAAAAAGCACCGACAGAAACTCGGGCGTGACTGGCTCGAATGTGGCCGGGTGCAGCACTGGCGCCGGCGGGACAGGACTGTCGGCCAGCACGTTGTACCAGTACTTCGGCAGGTCGGTTTCGTTCAACAGAAAACGGGTTTGGTCAGACATGGGAGACTCCTTGGTGGTTGGTAACTTGGTAGATTAGTAATTTGGTAACGCACGAACGTGTAAACGTTCGAATGCACAAACGCCACTACACCCTTCAAGGCGGGTGTAAGGAAATCGCAAATTCGATTTGCAGATTCATTTCGACCTCCTCAAAAAATAAACGCGTTCATCCCAAAAGGGACGAACGCTTTCGCATCCGTGGTGCCACCCAGCTTAGGCTGCTTCCAACGAAAAACCCCGTTGATGATGCAACGGGATCAAGCCAGCCTCACTCTTTTCGGGCACGGCCACTGAACACTGATCACTGGATAATGCCCTTTGCCTAGATAACGGCGGCAACTTCCGGCGCGGGTTACTTGATCAGTCAAGTAATTGAGTGGTCTTGTCGTCTTGGCTATCTGACCATCAGACTAAGAGACCAATAGACTAAATCGTTCGCCCTGCAACTCCGAGGTCCATTCGGCGCTGTCGTCTCGGGCAGGATTTTCACCAACCGCCTGCTCTCTGATCCGTCGTACGGCGCTTACTCGTCCTCTTCAACGTCTTTTGAATATCAGGGCTGATTATATGCAAGAAGTTGCGGTTGTCAATGGTATATGATTCGAGTCTTTGGGAATTCCCGTTTCCCCCATCCCCTGCCGAAGGCCTACTTGGTTGTATAATAGACCCGATGATCGAATTGAACATTCCCGGACGCGGCAACCTGCAACTGCATCACCTCGTCACTGATGTAAACGGCACGCTAGCCGTGGACGGAGAATTGCTGGACGGCCTGGTCAAGAAGATCGCCGCGCTGCGCGATCGCCTGACGATCCACCTCTTGACCGCCGATACGCACGGGTGCCAGGCCGTCATTGACGGGCAGCTCAACCTGAAGGCGGTGCGTATCCCGCCCGGGAACGAGGCAGCCCAAAAAGCAGACTACGTCCAACGCCTGGGCGCGGAGACGGTCGTCGCCATCGGACAGGGCGCCAACGACGCCGGGATGCTCGAGGCGGCCGCCCTGGGCATCTGTGTGATGTCCCAGGAGGGCGTCGCTATCGAGACCCTGCTGGCCACAGACCTGGTCACGCCGGACATCTTTGCAGCCCTCGAATTGCTGGAGAAACCCCTACGGATAGTCGCGAGTTTACGCAAATGAACCTGACCGAAGAAAACCCCTTCCCGGAAGAACCCATCCGCCTGCCCCCCGCGCGGCGCAGGCGGCGACGTTACCTCGTCTCACCAGGCGAGGATGAACGCTCCGCCCTGCTGGAAAATCTGGCGCGGCGCGCCTTTCCTTCATTCGAATTCTTCCTCTTCTCCCTGCTGTGTGGCGCTATCCTGGGCGCGGGATATATCCTGGATTCAGCAAGCCTGCTCCTGCTCGGTATCCTGATCGCGCCGCTGATGACCCCCTGGGTCGGCCTGGCACTGGCGACCGTCACCGGCTCGGCGGTCTTCTTCCTGCAAACCCTGGGCGGGTTGCTCATCGGCGGACTATTGGTCTTTGGCAGCAGCCTCCTGGCCGGACTGGCGGCGCGCATCTGGATGCCATTGCCTTTCGCACAAGTGGAAATTTATTCCCATCTGTGGTGGCCTAACCTGGTCGTCTTGGCGCTGGGCGCGGTGCTGCTGGTCGTTTCATTCGTCCGCTCGGAGGACAAGCCCTTCCTGCCCAGCATCATGCTGAGTTACGAGCTGTTCCTGCCCTTGAGCGCGGCCGCCTTCGGGCTTGGCAGCGGTTTGGCGAATGCCTGGCCGAATGGCTTGCTGGTCTTCCTCGTCCACCTGGCGTTGGCAACCTTCCTGGGCGTAATTACCCTTGCCATGCTGCGATTTCACCCGGCCACGTTTGCCGGTTACATCCTGGGAATCCTCATTCTCTTGCTGAACCTGATCGTCATCCTCGGCCTGGCCGGCATGGGGACATTCATCCCGGCGCAATCTCCTGCGCCCACTCGAACCCCGACTTCCGCGCCCACCCTGACTCAGGCAGCGACGGCCACGCCGTCACGAACCCCGACGATCACGATTACTCCCTCGCCGCCTGGCCCGACCGCCACGCCGACGTTGAAGATCCCCGCCACCTTGACGCCCACGCCGACCATCACGCCGCAGCCGACGCCGGTCTATGCACGCATCTACTCCGAGAAGTACGGCGGGGCGAACGTCAGGCAAGCACCCGGTTTAAGCAGCCTTTTGCTCATCACCCTTTCCAATGATACACTGGTGATAATCCTCCCGGAGGTCGAAAAAGTGGACGGCTCGATCTGGGTGAAGATCTACATCCCCACGCTGAACAAATCCGGCTGGGTGCTGCAATTCCTGCTGGTCACCGCCACACCGCAGCCCAACTGGTAAAAAATCCCTCTCTTTGGAGTTCGCGCATGCCCATTCATTTTGGCACCGACGGCTGGAGAGCCGTCATCTCAGATACTTTTACATTCAACAACCTGCGCCTGCTGACCCAGGCGATCGCGGATGCAGTCGCCTCCGAGTATTGGGACAAAGCCGGCAACGGCCAAAGCCAGCCTGACCCGCGCAAGATGGTCGTCGGCTTCGATACGCGTTTCCTCTCGGATCGCTACGCCGGAGAAGCGGCGCGCGTCCTGGCCGCCAATGGCTATACCGTTTTCCTGGCGCAATCCGACGCACCGACGCCCGCCATTTCCTTTGCCGTGCAGCATCTCAACGCCATCGCCGGCGTGATGATCACTGCCTCGCACAACGCCCCGCGCTACAACGGCGTGAAACTCAAGTCGGCCTACGGGGGATCGGCATTGCCCGAACAGTGCCGCCGGGTGGAGGTTTACATCAACGATAACGAGGAACGGGGCCGAGGTCCGAACCTGATGGATTTCGACCAGGCGCGCCAGGCTGGCCTGATCCAGCGCTTCAACCCGCTGACAGCGTACTTCGAGCACGTCCGCAAGTTGATCAACTGTGACATCATCGCCGAGAATCCGCAACGCTTCGTGGTGGACTCGATGTACGGCTCCGGGCGCGGCGTGATCAAGACCTTTTTACACGGCACCGGCTGCGAGATCAGCGAGATCCGCGGCGAGATGAATCCCGGCTTCGGGGGCGCTCATCCCGAACCGATCGCCCGCTATCTCAGCCCGCTGGCCGGCGCGGTCAGCACCGGCATGGGCGATTTTGGCCTGGCCACGGATGGCGACGCCGACCGCATCGGCGCGATGGATGGCCGCGGCGCGTTCGTTGACCCGCACAAGATCATGGCCCTCTCCCTGCGCTATCTGGTCGAAAAGCGCGGCTGGAGCGGCGCGGTGGTGCACACCGTATCCACCACGCGCATGATTGACCGCCTGTGCAAACGTTACGGCCTGAAACTATACGAGACGCCGGTCGGCTTCAACCACATCGCCGATCACATGCTGAAAGAGGATGTGCTCATCGGCGGCGAGGAATCGGGCGGCATCTCGTTCAAGGGTCACATCCCCGAAGGCGACGGGGCGATCATGGGCCTGCTGCTGGTCGAGATGATTGCCGCGGCGCATAAACCGCTGCACAGCCTGATCGAAGAGCTGCTGGCAGAGGTCGGCCCGGCATTCTACGAGCGCACCGACCTGCGCCTGAGCCACCCGGTCGCCAAGGCCGAGATGAGCGAGTACCTGACCAGGCAAGCCCCGGCCGAGATCGGCGGCCAGAAGGTCGTCGAGATTAGCAACATGGATGGGGTCAAATACATCCTGGCCGACGATTCCTGGCTGCTCATCCGGCCTTCCGGCACCGAGCCGGTCTTGCGCGTTTACGCCGAGGGCCGCGACATGGAAATGGTCAAAGCCTTGCTGGGGTACGGCGAAAAAGTCGCCGCAAGTGTGACTTGAGCAATAATGAATCCATTAAAAAAACTAACCGCAGAGAACGCCGAGAGCGCAGAGTTTTTCATTTCTTCTCAGCGTTCTCTGCGGTCTCAGCGGTAAAATTGCCTTTGCAGAAAAAACCCTCCTATCCCCTCGCCATCCTCGAGGCCGTCCTCGTCAACCTCATCTGGGCATCCTCGTTCATCTTCGTCAAGCTGGCGCTCAAGGAGCTTGGCCCGCTGACCATCGGCGGGCTGCGCTATTTCATCGGCTTTCTTATCCTTCTGCCCTTCATGCTGCGCAAAGGCGGACGATTTTCGACCTCGCCCCGCATCTGGCTGCAACTCCTTTTCATCGGCTTGAGCGCCTATACCATCGGCAACGGCGCCATGTTCTGGTCGTTGAAGTTTCTGCCGGCCACCACAGTCTCGTTCATGATGGGCATGATCACGCTGTTCATCCTTTTTGGCAGCGTCATCTGGCTGAGAGAACTCCCCACCCGCCTCCAAACCATCGGCATCCTGGTCACGCTAGGCGGGACGGTCTTGTTTTTCTCGATTGGTCTCAAGCCAGGTGAGCCGCTGGGTGTGGCGATCCTGTCCATCGGTCTGATTGCATTTACTGTATTCGGCGTTTTGGGGCGTGACGCGGCCCGCGCTCAAAAAGTGGACACGCTGGCGCTGACGGCCATCCCCTTGGCCCTCGGCGGCGGACTGCTGCTCCTGATCGCCCTGCCGCTCGAAGGGCTGCCGCACGCCTCGCCTGCGACCTGGGGCATGGTACTCTGGCTGGCAGCCGTCAACACCGCCCTGGGCTATATCATGTACAACCACTCGCTTCAGGTGCTGACCGCCTTCGAGATGAACGTGATGCTCAACCTCTCGCCGGTCCTGACCGCCATCATGGGCTGGTTCCTGCTGGGCGAGCGCCTGACGGTCTTGCAGTGGATTGGCATGGTCGTCGTCATCCTCGGCGTGGCGCTGGTGCAGCGGCCGCGCCGAAGGCCTACTCGGAAAAAAGATAGAGGCTGAAAACGAAAAAGCGTGAACTGTCTATCGTTCACGCTCTTCGGGGCTACAGCCGCCATCCTCGGCGGCGGGGACTATATCCTCATCTAGCGTGCCGGGGCCTTGCGCAATCTCCGCGCCAAGAGGATCACCACCAGCAGCGCAACTGCCAGGACGATCAATCCTGGCAGCCCCACCTCGTCAGCAAAACCGGTTTGGGGCATTGCCACAGTAGCAGTGACAGTCGGGGTCCTTAGCGCCTGGGCAGTCTGGGTTTGAAGCGCAGCATTGGTGGCTACCAATGGGTCAATTATCGCGGTTGGCGAGTTCAGCACGGCCAGGACCGGGGTCGGGCTGAGGATAGCGGTCGGTGTCCGGGCGGGGACAGCCGCGGTCTGCGTCATCGCCTGGGCGACTAGCGTATTCTGCGCCTGGATGGTCGCCTCTTGGACGGCGGGGGCAGCCGCGGTCTGCGTCATCGCCTGGGCGACTTGCAAATTCTGCGCCTGGATGGTCGCCTCCTGGGCGGCGGTGGCAGCTTTCTGGCGAGGCAGGATGATCAGCGCATAAGCAGCCATGCAAGCGATGGATAGGAACACGACGCCCGCCAGGATGCCGGCCGCGATCAGGAAGGTGCGATTATTGGATTCCTCTTTTAGCGGAGGCAGTGCATCATTATCGAGATTGAAATCGTTGTCTTGGCCGAGCATCGCTTCCTCCTTGTAATAAAATTACTGCTCAACATTTGCCTTGATCGCGCTAATCTTTTCACCGCAGAGAACGCGGAGAGCGCAGAGAGCGCAGAGTTTTTCTTTTACTGGCTCATCCGTTCTTGCTGTGAAATTGTGGGGCAAACCTTAGGTTTGCCTGCGCAAATCGGAGATTTGCGCCACATTTAGCCACATTTAGCCACATTTAGCCACATTTAGCCACATTTAGCCACATTTTTTAGCCATATTTTTTAGCCATATTTCAGGGCGTTTTCACATCCAAAACGGTAGAACCCTTTTACTTTTCTCTTCGTACTCTGCGGTTATACATTTGGTTGCGGCTGGAAGCCGCGCTATGTATAACCTATATTATATCATCCCAGACATTCCAAATTGACCAGCGGGACTGCGACCCCTGCGCCGCTCTCCAGGCGCACCTCACCGGCCGGCACGCGCAGCCCGCTGGGCATGACGGTCAGGCCGGGGAGCAGCCTCACCAGTGTGCCAATTTCGCCCACGTGGGGCGCCCGCAGCAAACGCACTTGTAGACCGGGGGTAAAGGCTGCCACAGCCTGGGGCATCGGCGGTTGCTGGGCAACCGGCAGGGGAATAATGATTTCTGGCGCTGCGCCGGTGAAGCGGTTGAAAGGTTCACCATTTACCGTCACCTCGCGCCTGGCATTGGTGATCAAAAGCTTATACGCCGCGCTGTTCATCCCCCGGTTACCGAACCCATCCAGTACCACCAGCGGATACCTGACCTGCATGGCTAACGACAGCAAATCAGATGAGATACTGCCCAGGATCAAGCCGCGCACCGGCAAGTCGCCGGCCGCCCGCAAGGCGTCTGCGTCGTTACAGGCGCCGGCCAACAAGATCGAGCCGCGCAGGCTGACATCCATCCGGCTGGCGACCAACGGCTCGTCGGGCGCAGAAAGGAGAGGCAGCATCAGCCCGATGTCCACGCGGCCATTGCCCCAGACACCCTGGATAAGCGCGCCGTTCACCGTGATCTCTGCGCCGCGTTCAGGGATAAGACGGGTGACGATCCCGGGCATTCCGGCGCGCAACTCATACGTCCCCTCGCCAACCTCCAGCAGGAGACGCCCACCGCCCACCGCCACCACTCGCCCGTTGCGCGGCGCGCGGATCGTCTTTCGAGATAACCCGCCGCGCGTGGCAATAACCTGGTTCTCTTCGACGCGGTCGCCAGTCCTGAGGTGGATCAGATCCTCCGCCGCAGCCTCCGAAATCCCCATTTCGGAGGCTACATCCAGCAAGGCGTGTTCCTGTCCGTAATTGGCTTCCGCAATGACATCCAGGGGAGTGACTTTCTGGCTTATGCGGACAACCACTCTCCCAGGAACGGGGAGCAGCCGCTCACGTTGAATGGTGGTCAGAGGCAGGATATGGGCAACTGTGGTTGTCGAGCTTGTCGAGACAGGAGCGAACATGGAATTTTTAGCCTCCAACCGTCCAAAGCCACTTCTTGAGCAATTCGCGCCGTTGTCCGTGGTCGGCAGGGAAACGCAGCGGCCGGCCGCGCGCGTCAATGACCACGCCCAGCGCCGTCCCGCTGACGGTCATATTGCCGCCGCGTCCTGCGCCAAAGCCAACGTCGGCGCGATGCAGCGGTTCGAGGAACAGGCGTCCGGATTGGCCGCTGGGCAAGGGCAGCACTTCCAGCGCACCCTGCTTGACCTCCAGCCGGCTCTCGTTGCCGTTCTTGTAGACCAGCCGGACGCGCAGAATGGGCGTCCCAGGTTGAGCCGCTGCGACCGGCGCGACGACGCTCGCCAGTCCGAGGAAAGCGCCCGATTCAAGCACCTGGATAGGAAGGATGGAATTCAAATTGGCAGCCGCACCCAGGGCCGGCAACAGATTGTTCTGATCCAGGATCAACGTGGTGACCCCCACCGGCTGGATCGCGTCCAACAGGATCATCAGACTCTGGCCCAGCGTGGGAGCGTTGGTAATGGCGCTGCCCGCAGCCAGGATGGGCTCAAAAAACGGAGTCATGCCGGGGGCCAGCCATTGGGTGTGCTGGGAAAAGTCCTTACTCGTCGCGTTCAAGGCCAGGTAAAGGGTCTGGCGGGTAAGCGCCTGTTCGAGCGCCAGGTCTTCAGCCGTCGCCGGCAGGGTGGTCGGGTAGAGCGATTTCTGGTGCAGATAGTCTTGCACCACATCGGCAGGGATATCCAGCGCCAGCCAGCGGAGGATATCTTCGATTTTTGTGTAACCCAGCAAACCAGCCAGCCCTTCACCCAGGCCGAACTGTGGGTAGACTCCCAGCGTCAATTCGCCGCCGAAGGCAGCGGCCACGGTGGCGGCCGAGGCGCCGATATCAATCCCCAGAATGCCCTTCCGGGAATCGTAAACCTGGCTGAGGAAGCGGATGATGCGCCCCTGGGCATGAGCCGTTGGCATGAGATTGCCACCCGCCCAGGCATTGAGTTCTTCCACACCGCCGATCTGGCTTCTGCGGATCGTGGCGTAGAGATCGGCAAGGCTGCGCTGAGCCGGCAGGAGGTCCTCGATTTCGAGCGTCGGGCGCAGGTTCGCGCCGATGGTCAGGGATGAAGTAAACGATTGGAGTGAGGTTTTGACCTCGGCGGCCAATTTTTGATTTCCAACGAACAACACCGCCGGGCGTTTATCTGCCGGCAGCAGGTAACAGGCCAGACCGATGGTCTCGAGAAGTTTCTGCATCGAACGCGTCGCGCCGCCATCCGTGCCGCCGGCGATCAGGATGAGGTCCGGGCGCAGATGCAGCAGGCTGTCAATCTGTTCCTCGGGTTTGCGCCGGTCGTTCATGCCGATGGTATCCACCACGCGCGAGTATGTGGTGCGCGCCAGCCGATGAGCGCTCTTGAAAGAGACATCCAGCAGCAGCCCGACGACCGCTGTCTTTAAGGTCGGTCCGGCAGAAATGGTCGCCGCGAAGGCGTCCACGCCGCTGCCTGCCTGGTAAGGCACGATCAGATGAAGATCGGCATCCAGGAACCTGCGACCGGTGATCGTCTGCAGATTCTCGATTGCCTGGTGCACGCCCTCGCCAGCATTTTTGAACGGCGCGCTGGCGGTAGTCATGGCTTGACCGGAGGCGATGAAACGGTAGTATCCCTCGACCACGTCAAAGAGAGTGGCGCGCGTCGTGGAGGCGCCGACATCTACTGCCAGGAGGGATTCTGTCTCAACCATCGAAGTAGGCATAGCAGTTTAGAGAAAGGATGCGATGAAAGTCCACAAGAAATTCAAGCGCTCGATCAGCGCGGTCATGGCGGCAGCATAGGCCGCCGCAAACAAAACGCCAAAAGTAATGGCGATGAAGACCTGACCGATCCTGCCCAACGTCTCAACCAGGCGGCCACTTTGCGGGCCGCTTGGGGTGGCTTTGGCGCCAAAGTGGAAATAGGCCAGCGTGGTCAACGTGCCGATCAGGATGATGCTGCCCTCAAAAAGGCGTTCAGTAATGCTGCCGCCTGTCTTGAGATCAAAGAGATTGATCGAAGCCAGGATCTGCGGGAAGAGCGTGCCAAGCACCGCGCCGCCCACTGCCACCGCTGCACCTGCGCCGACCATGAAAGCCATCGCCGGGTTGCCCAGCCGGGCGGTGCGGGGCGAGAGTTTCATCAGGAGTAATGCCCCTAACAGGAGCGGGACAATAGCCAGGATCCTCTCCTGCAAGCCCCCGAAGAGCAAAGGTTGGATGAGCTTTGGCGATAATACCTGGTGCCAGGCTACCGCCGCCGCATATCCAGCCGACACACCGATAAAGATGTGGATCGCCAAGCGGAAGAGCGGGTTATCCCCCACCAGGTAACTCAATACCATCAGCGTGAAGATGAAACTTACGCTGGCCGTGATGAGGTCGAGAGAAATCCAGGCAAGCATCGTTAATCCTCTTCCTCAGGATTTTTCCGGCGGGCGCGCCAGGCAGCCATCGCGCCCCACAGACCGCCGATCAGGATCATCATCTCAGCCAGGAACAGGGAGAGGCTGAATGCATCCCAGTAACGTCGCGCCAGGCCAGGGCCTGGAAAAGCCGGCTCGTTGGCCTGCTCGTAAGCCTTCCCGCCCGCCAGGCCGGTCACCAGACCCTTGATCTGCCCCGAATCATAATAAGGCCGGAGCATGGGTTCCGCCTGGGCCGAGATGACCATCAGCAGGGGTGAATTTTTCAGATATGGGCCGGCCTGTTCGATCCAGATGCGACCGGTGTCGGGGTTATCAGTCAAGATGATGAGGGCGGCAAAATCGCTCAGATTCTGCACGCCCTGGAGCGGCGGCGTCCCCCAAGCGGGAGCGCCATCAAAGCTGTTGGCTGCGGTCAGAGACGGGTTCTGAGCGAAACCCAGCACGCCTGCCGGCCCGCCGGCCAGGTAGCCCAGGTTGACATATCCCTCCCCGCGCTGATCCATAGGATCGCTTCGCTGATCCACAGGATCGCTTCGCTGATAGCCGCGCGAGGCCTGGGTGGTCTTCAAGAAACGTTCAGCCAGGATCGGGCCGGTCGGCGAGGTGGAGATTATCGCCAGGCGAGGTCCTTTGAACAGCAAGTGATCAATCACCGGCGATACTGCAGCTTCCAATTCGCCGGAGAGCGCCGGTTCGTAATCAAAAACGACGAGAACCGGTGAATTAGTCCCCAGGCCGTTGATCAGCTCCCGGCTGGGGCCTAACTCGGCAGGATAAATGGCTCCGGGAACAATCTGGATACCGGTCACGATCGGCAGGCTGGCTGCCAGGATCAACACTAATGCGATCACCCAACGCAGGAGGCGGGCAGGAGGTGGCATCCGCGACTGGCCCTTTAGCGGCCGGGGCTCGCTTTCCGTGGAGACCAATCGCTCCAGGCTGGCTGCGTGACGCTTCTGGCTCTCGGTCACCTGAAGATTGGATGAATATGCTGGCATCTTGCGCAGCGGACCCAGCCCGGGTCCCAGGGGAAGCACACCGCTCAGACCTGCCAGCGGCCCGCCGGTAGCCAACTCCTCCTCCGCTTTCTCCTGCGGGACCTCGCTCTCGGCCATCACCGCCTCGACCGGACGCATGGCCTGCACCCAGGAGGGCAGTTCCCCCGGTTCGAGCGCTTCCGCCTTTTGTGCGGATTTGCCAGCCACGGTCTCCTCAGCCTCTTCCAGACCCAACGTGGATAGCCAATCCGGCACTTCCATCGGGAAGTTTGCCTGGCTATCTTCGGCCGGTATGCTCGCCAGCTCTTGCGCGCCAGTCGGTGGGAAAACTTCAGCCAAGGGAGCGGCCTTCTCGAAATCTGCGGCGGTAAGCCAGTCAGGCAGAGCTTCAACGGGTTTTTCAACCGGCAGGGGTTCCACTGGGCTGGTAAAGGCCCGTGCAGCAGGAGCCGCCTCGGCTTTCAATTCTGCCAGCCAAGCGGGGATCGCTTCAGCCGGAGCGGCTGCCTCAAGCGCGCTGGGTGGCTCTGGTTCAGTGTCGGCGCTCACCCCCAGTTCTTTCAGCCAATCCGGGGATTCGCCAAAAGGCGCAGCTTCCCGCGCGAGTTTCTCCGCGGGAACAGCGGCCTCAAGCGCGCTGGGCGGCTCTGGTTCGGAGTAAGCGCTCGCCTGTAATTTTGCCAGCCAATCCGGAGATTCTTCGAACGGGACATGAATTTGGGGTAATTCCTGCGTCGGCACTTTGGATTCCTTCTGCAATTTCAGCAGCCAGCCGGGTAGTTCCTCAGACGGCGCAGAGACCGGCCCGGCTGCCGCGGCAACAGGTTTTTTCCCGGCGTCAGGCTGCGCAGGCGCAGATTCGCTTTTCAGGTTGGTTGTCGAGCTTGTCGAGACATCAGAAAACCAACCCGGCAGGACTTCCAAGAGGGCGGCCCCGCCTGGTTCAGATGGGAAGGGCGGCGTTTTGCTGTCCGGCCGCGCCTGGGCTTCTTCCTCGTCCTGACGCAAGCCCCCCAGCCAGTCAGCGCCTTCCGGTTGGGGACGCGGCTCTTTTTCGGCAGAAGTTCTTTTCGGTGGTTGAGGTTCAGCGCGGATATCTGCCAGCCACTCCGGTACTTCCTCCTCGGAGCCGGATTCAAAACCGGCCAGCCAATCTGGCAATTTGACCTCCGCTGGCTGCGGAGTGGATCCAGCTTCGGGTGCCGGCGGCCGGCCCTGCGCCGTTAGGCCTTCGGCAGCACCCTTCGACAAGCTCAAGGCAGCGCCCTTCGACAAGCTCAGGGCAGCGCCCTTCGACAAGCTCAAGGCAGCGCCCTTCGACAAGCTCAGGGCAGCACCCTTCTTCGCGGCATCTGCGGCGGGAGGTCCATCATCCTGGCCGCGTAAATTACGCAACCAGGAGGGCAACGCCCGTTCCAATTCGGCGGTATTCTTCTTGGTCGGCGCCTCGCCAGGCTGGATTGATCCCTTCTCGCCAAAAGCAGGGATAACCCTTTCCAACTCGGTTGTTTGTTTCTTTACCGGTCCCTCGCCGGGATGGATTGGCTCGAAGTCGTCGGGTGAGACGGACAGCAGCGGTTTCAGGCGCGCCCCGCAAAAATTACACGCCTCCAGTTCTTCTGGATTGGGCTTGGCGCACATCGGGCAGCGTATTTCGGCCATCACATACCCCCATAAGGTCGTTCGGCGCCAAACAGGACGCGCAGGCCGGTGGTCAAAGCGCCCAGGGCAACGCCGATCAAAATGCCGCGCGCCCCGGCGGCTGCCAGTACCTGGGCGATGAACGGGCGGATCATGTCGCTCACGATCGGCAGGCTGCCAATAAAGGGAAGCGGCGCGCTGCCCAGTAAAATCAATAAAGCAGTGACCAGAAAGATCACCGAAATCAGGTTGCTGCGCCGGCGCAAAAGGCGGATGCTGGCGTAGGTCAGCGTGACGACCAGCATAGCCATCAGGCTGGCCTCGACCGGCAATTGGAACGCATTGAAGATCATCGCCATCAGGGAGTGATCCGGCCGCAACCACAAGCCAAGCGCTAACGTAACGAGCATGGCAAGGATCAGGATCAGGCTGTAAAATCCACCCTTTTTCTTGCTGCGCACCTTGTCGGCATGGACAGCCAAAAGGTTGAAGAGGCCGATGAAAAGGGCAAGCGCGGCCAGGATAATTGCCCAATTCAGGATGGTAATGCGCAGGTTGACCAGGAGGGGCAGCTCGACAAAGTACCCCACCAGCACGATGAGGCCGGTCGCAATGGCGATGGCGGTGGAGAACAATCCTTTCAGCTTCACAGCAGACCTGCCAGTTTAAGGATGGCGCCCACCAGGATGGCGATCACGACCAACCAGCGCAGGCTATCTTGAACTATCAGGCTGGCGCTGTGGAATGGTCTGGCTTTGACGTACGCCCCAGCCGCGAACAATTCCTCGCCGATCAGCGCGTCCTGCGCGCTGGCGTAAAGGATGGCTTGGGCCGGCAGATTATCGCTGGCGGCCAGGCTCGAGCTGTTCTCGCGCTCGGCAGCATCGGTCAATAATGCGACCTCGACGCCGAAGTTCCCTATCAGGATGTTGGCCGAGACTTCTTCCTCGCGCATCACCAGCAGTGTCCCGGCCGCGTAGGAGAAGGGTGTCAGACCGGTCAGGCGCGCGGCAGTAACATCATCCCCGCTGGAGAGAACGGCTTGATCGGAGGCTTTAAGTGCATCCTGGGAAAGAATGGCAACCGCGCCATCGCCTGAGGTCGCCACCGGAGGCCGGTCGCTGGCTGAAGTCAGTTCTGCGACGCGGTGCAGCATTTCCAACCCGGCCAGTTCAGCCGCGCTCTGCGGTGTGGTCAGTCCTCCGCGTCCCAACGAGATATGCAGACGGCTGCCTTCTTCCACGGCCAGGCCGATGGCTTTCCGCAGCCGGGCGAAAGCGGGTATCTCTCGAAAAACCGGCGTGGACTTCCGGCGCAGGAAAGCCAGGCTTGCCATCAGGATTGCGCTGAGAATGACGAACCCGAAGCCAGTCAATCCGATCCAGTTCACGCGATGCCTTCCTCTCGTAGAAAAGCGGCGAACGCTTGCGTCTCTTCGCCATCTTCGAGTAGATGCGCCAATGCATCTAGCTGGGCGTTCGAAAAGGCCGGACGCATGAGCGGCCCTCCGAAGTAGAGCGCCTGCGCGCCGAACAGGGTCAGCGGCCCGGCAGCCTCCAACGCCCAGGCAACCAGGTTCTCTAATCCCCGGCGGCGCAGGAAATCAGCCCAAACGGGCCAGGAAGCACGCAAGTCAGGAGAGTTTTCCCTCTGCATAGGTCGCCTATACGTTACAGTGTATTGCTACTGCTTCTTGCATAAATCACCGAACTGGGAAATGCGTTTTTCACTAGCAAAAACACAATTTTGGTTTGGCAATCAACGCAGTACCCTGTAAAATTGCCAAACGAAAACCGGGTAAATTTCCGGCGGGCAGTATCAGTATAGCACATCCTCACCGTAATCAAGTTTACATTACAGTTAATTCCAGTGCGCCTGGAACAGATGAGCATGATTAGATTTGGGTGTGTTTCATTTCAGTTGAAACCGTCCCGAAGGTTGGCAAAAAACGATCAAATTTTCTCATCAAAACCTTCGGGACGTTCTTACTTCAACTCATTTGAAACACACCCATTAGATTTTATATCCTCAGACGTAATAGGTCAAGCAACCCATATAGTATAATTCTTGTTGAAGATTCTTCCATTATAAGGAAACCATGACTGAACGAAAAACTAGTCCTGAGCAAGGCGATGCCCTGAGCCCGTCGAAGGGTCGAAGGATCCGCGTTTTAGTTGCCAAACCAGGTTTGGATGGTCACGACCGCGGCGCCAAGGTAGTCGCCCGCGCCCTGCGGGATGCCGGCATGGAAGTCATTTACACCGGCTTGCGCCAGACCCCGGAGATGATCGCCGAAGCCGCGCTTCAAGAAGACGTGGATGCGGTCGGGATTTCGATACTTTCCGGCGCCCACATGGCGCTCCTCCCGCGCGTGATCGAGTTGCTCAGGGCCAATGGTCAGGAGGGCGTCAAAATCTTCCTGGGCGGCATCATCCCCGATGAAGATGTACCGATCTTGAAAAAGATGGGCGTCGCCGGCATTTACGGTCCCGGCACCTCCACCGATGATATCGTGCGGGATGTTCGCAAGGCCGTGCTGGCTGAGAAGTGATTACGTTTTCACGTTTCTCGTTTTCACGTTTCACGTTTCACGTTTTACGTTCCTGTAATCCGTAAGGAATGACGGATGACCCTGGTTGACTCCGCTCTTGCCGGCGACCGGCTGGCGCTCTCCCGCCTGCTAACCCAGGTGGAGAACGACACCGCCGAAGGCCGCGCCGCCCTCGATAGCCTCTTTCCCCACACCGGACAGGCGCACCTGATCGGCGTGACCGGCGCGCCGGGGACCGGGAAATCCTCGCTCGTCAACCAACTGGCGCTCCACTACCGCAGGCAGACGACGAAACGCGTCGCCATCCTCGCCGTGGATCCGAGCAGCCCGTTCACCGGCGGCGCGTTGCTCGGCGACCGGGTGCGGATGCGCGACCTTTCCGGCGATGCGGACGTATTCATCCGTTCGATGGCCACGCGCGGCACGCTGGGAGGCCTGGCCCATGCCACGGCTGCCATGTCGCAGGTCTTCGACGCCGCCGGCTACGAGATCGTCTTCATCGAAACGGTCGGCGCGGGACAAGCCGAGGTGGATATCGCCCGCCTGGCGCATACCACGCTTGTGGTCGAGGCGCCGGGCTTCGGGGATGATATCCAGGCGATCAAAGCTGGAATCTTGGAGATCGCCGACATCCTGGTCGTCAACAAAGCCGACCAGCCGGGAGTGGAAAACACCGAACGCGCCCTGCGCGGCATGTTGGAACTGGCGCATCCGGTACGGCGCGTCTTCCAACATCATGGTAAAGTGGAAATTGTGGACGCCCCCGGCAAATCGTCGGATAATCTATGGATTCCTCCCATCCTGCGCACCATCGCCACCCAGGCGACAGGTTTCGGCGAACTGGCAGAAGCAATCGCCCGTCACAGGGAGTACTTGCGCCAGAGCGGGGACTGGTCACGCCGCGAGCGCGCCCGCCTGGAGCGCGAGGTGGATATGTTGATCCAGGAGACGTTGGCGTCGCAGTTCCGCGCCGCTATCCAGGCAAGCTACTACGACGAGGTGCTGGGTAAAGTCTTCGCGCATCAACTCTCGCCCTGGGAGGCGGTCAAAGCATTGTTGAATGGGAGGCAGGCATGATCTACGGCGAACGCATCCGCTTGCGCAGCATCGAACGGGAGGATTTACCGCGCTTCGTGGAGTGGCTGAACGACCCCGAAGTCATCGCGGGACTGGCGCTGTATTTGCCCTTCTCGCTGGCCGAGGAGACAAAGTGGTTCGAAAAGATGATCGAACGGCCAGCCGAAGAACGCGTCCTGGGGATCGAAATCCGCGCCGAAGACGGCTGGGCGCTGATCGGCAGTTGCGGGTTTCATAATATCGAATGGCCGAACCGCGCGGGTGAAGTGGGTATTGCCATCGGCGACAAGACCCGCTGGAACCAGGGTTACGGCAGCGAGGCCATGTGTCTGCTGCTGCGGCACGGCTTCGCGACCCTCAACCTGAACCGCGTTTTCCTGCGCGTCCACGCCCCGAACAGGCGCGCCATAAGCACCTACGAGAAGGCCGGCTTTGTCCACGAAGGGCGAATGAGGCAGGCCGTCTACAAAAACGGCGAGTATCAAGATGTACTTTTTATGAGCGTCCTGCGTTCCGAATGGGACGCCCAGCGAAGAACGGAGTAGCTATGCCCTCACATGCGCATGAAATGAGAGTTTACGGTGACATTAAATTATATGCCGGAACAGCCTCCCCGGAACTGGCTCAGAAGATTGCCGAATATCTCGGCGAGGAGCTGTGCGGGCGGGACATAGACCTTTTCCCCAACGACAACTTATTCGTCAAACTGCACAGCAGCGTGCGCGGACAGGATGTGTACGTCATCCAAACCACCTCCGCGCCTGTCCAGCGCAACTTGATGGAACTCCTGATCCTGCTCCAGACCTTGCGCCTGGACTCGGCGGCGCGCATCACCGCGGTCATCCCATATCTGTGTTATGGACGTTCGGACAAAAAAGATCAGCCGCGCATCCCGATCACCTCCCGCCTGGTGACAGACATAATCGAGGTCGCCGGCGCGGACCGCTACGTGATCCTCGACCCACACGCCGGCCAGGTGCAGGGCTTTTTCTCCATCCCCGGCGACGTACTGACCGCCTCCCACCTCATTACCGATCATGTCAACCAGACCATCCGCCCCGGCTTGAAAGATCCGGTAGTGGTGACCGTGGACCTGGGTTTTGCCAAGAAAGGCCGCAACTTCGCCGCCGATATTAATGCTCCGATTGCTTTCATCGAAAAGCGCCGCCTGGCCAACGATGCCAGGGCCGAGGCGCTGACGATCATCGGCAACGTGAAGGAGCGCGATGTCATCCTGGTGGACGACGAGATTGATACCGGCGGTTCTGTGGTGCAAGCCGTCCATCTGGTCAAGGATAGTGGTGCAAGGCACGTGTACGTAGTTTTTGTTCATCCGGTCTTCTCGGCAAACGCCGCCGAACGATTGGCTGCCCTGCCAGTGACCGGATACATTACCACCGACACCGTGCCAATCCCGCCCGAAAAGAGCGCCCTGTTGGGCGAGCGGCTGACAGTCCTTTCGGTCGCGCCGCTGCTGGGCGAGGTCATCCGCCGCGCCCATGAGGGACGCAGCGTGGGTGAGATGTTCAATGAGTAACGTTCGAACGTTAAAACGTTTGAACGTTCAAACGTTCTTACAAGGAGGAACCCATGAAAGGCAACGACAAAATCATCGAAAGACTGAACCTGCTTCTCGCCGACGAACTGACGGCGATCAACCAGTATATCGTGCAATCGGAGATGTGCGCCAATTGGGGCTATGATAAGCTCCATGCGATTTTCGAAAAACGCGCCATTGACGAGATGAAGCACGCCGAGAAACTGATCGGGCGCATCCTGTTCCTGGAGGGCAGTCCCATCGTCAGCAATCTCAACAAGATCCACATCGGCGCGGATGTCGAGACGCAGCACAAAACGACTGGGCGGCCGAGGAAGGCGCGATCAAAGCCTACAACGACGCCGTCCGCCTGGCCGTCGAACTCGGCGACAACGGGACGCGCGAGCTGCTCGAGTCTATTCTCAAAGACGAGGAAGACCACATTGACTGGATCGAAGCCCAACTCGACCAGATCAAGCAGATGGGTACCCAGGTCTATTTATCTGAGCAGTTGAGCTAATCGGATTAGGAAGCCAATGTCATTAGGAAGGTTGGAAGGTTCGGTTGATTTTGGAATCTTCTAACCAACTGCATTTAAGCGATGCTCGAGAAAGAGATCACTATCCAGAAAGCAAAACCTGAAGATGCCCGCGGCATCGCCAAAGTACATATTGACTCCTGGCGCTCGACCTATAAAGGCATCATTGCAGATACGACCTTGAATGGTCTATCTTACGAACGCAGCGAGAGGAACTGGTTCGATATACTTTCCAAACCAGATAATCCAAACTTCATTTACCTGGCCGAGACCGTCGATGGTGAAGTTGTCGGTTTTGCCAGTGGCGGTCTGGAACGTGAGGACGATCCAGTTTACAAGGGCGAGGTTTATGCCATTTACCTATTGCAACATGTCCAGGGGCGCGGCATTGGTAGGAGGCTCATGCAAGCTTCAGCAAAAGAACTCTTGGAGCGTGGTATTTCAACCCTGCTTATCTGGGTACTAACAGATAATACCCCCTCACGTAAATTCTACGAATCTATCGGCGGTAAATACCTGCGTGAAAAGCCGATTGAAATCGGCGGCCAGCAGCTCACCGAAGTTGCATATAGCTGGAACGACCTTCAATCGCTAATAGCTGAAAGCTAACCACTACCCGTGCCCGAACTGCCCGAAGTCGAGACCATCGTCCGCGCGTTGCGCCCAGCGCTGGTCGGCAAGAGCATCCTTTCTGCCGACCTGCGCTGGCCGCGCTCCCTGGCCGCGCCAACCCCGCTTGCCTTTGCCCGCCGCGTCAAAGGCCAAAAGATCGAGGAAGTCTCCCGCCGCGCAAAATACTTCATCCTTCATCTTTCATCCTTCAGCCTTCTCATCCACCTGCGCATGAGCGGCGATCTGCTGGTCAAAGAGGGCGCTTATATACCTGCAAAGCACGACCGCTTGCACTTGAGACTATCAGACGATACGACTCTTGTCTTTTCTGACCCGCGCAAATTCGGGCGCCTCTGGCTGACTGCGGACCCGGAAGAGGTGCTGGGCGACCTCGGCCCGGAGCCGCTCGACCCATCCTTCACGCCGCAAATCTTCTACGAACGCCTGCACATTCGCCGCCGCCAGCTCAAGCCGCTGCTGCTCGACCAGACCTTCATCGCCGGCCTGGGCAACATCTACACCGACGAGGCGCTGCACATGGCACGCTTGCATCCACTGGCGCAATCGGATTCGGTCACAGCAGAACAGGTTGAGGCTCTGTGGCGAGCGGTGCGGGAGGTGCTCGAGGAGGGTATCCGCAGCAATGGCACCAGCATTGACTGGGTCTATCGCGGCGGCGAGTTCCAAAATCAATTGCGCGTCTACGGGCGCGCTGGGCAGCCTTGCCCGGTCTGCGCGACGAAGATCGAGCGATTGGTGATTGGCCAGCGCGGCGCGCACTTTTGTCCCGCCTGCCAGCCGTTCAAGGAATGACAGTTTACCGAGTAGGCGCTGCGCATGGAATTCAATCTGGCTACCATTCTTATCCTGCTCGGCGTGTTGCTCCTCGGCTGGGTCATCGGCTTCCTGGATGCCAATTTACGCAGCTCGAAGAAGATCAAGGCGGCTGAAACCCAGGCTCGAATCCAAATCGAGGCGGCCCGGGCTATGGCGCATTCCGCCGAGGCGCAGGCAAAGGAGCCGGCGATTGAGGCAACGGCCGGAAATAATCTGCTGCGCCTTTGGGCGGGAACGGGGCAGGAAGTTCACCTGGAGTTGGATGACCAGCCGATTGACCGGCGCAACCTGACATCCGACCAGCGCCGCCGTCTGATCGCGCGGCTGGCAGCCATGCGCCCCTGGCTGGAGGGCGGACCGGCTGCCCCGGCCGCGCCCGCGTCCGGACCCGCGCCTGCCGCCGCAGTCAAAACCGCCGAACCAGTCCTCCCAGCCGTGGCGAAAAGCATCGTGGCGCAGATCAACGACGTTCTGCAGGCCCGTCTGCCCGGGACACCGCTGGCCGCCAAACACGTCCGCCTGGGCGAAACGTCCGGCGGAGGCGTACTGGTGTATATCGGGACAACCCGGTATGAGGGGATTGACACCGTCCCTGACCCGGATGTCGTTGCCGCCATCCGGGCTGCCATCGTCGAGTGGGAAAATGAGCCGAAATAAGACGTAGGGCGAAATTAATTTCGCCTTACCCTTAGGGTGAAATTGATTTCGCCTTACCCTTAGGGCGAAATTAATTTCGCCTTACCCTTTCACCAGGTACAGTTCCCCGCGTTCAAAGCCACGTTCCAGATAATACCCCCGCGTCCCCACCGCCGAGATGACCGCCATGCGACGGAAGCCGCGCCCTCGAGCAATCTCCTCGGCCTCTGTGAGCAGCCGCGTGCCAAGACCGGCGTGCTGGGCTGCGCCGTTGCCTTCTTCCCCCACCAGCAGCGATTGGCCGTAGATGTGTATTTCGCGGATGATGGCCGCGTCTTTCAGGTCGCTCATGCCTGTGGATGGCGAATCTGGGTTCGGCAAAGACAGGCGCAAGAAACCGGCGACTTTGTCATCTGGCGTTACAAATGAAAGGAAATGCTCCTGCGCCGAGTAGGTGCTGCGCACAGCACCCTTCGACAAGCTCAGGGCAGCGCCTACTCGGTCGGCGCCATCCGGCGTGTAAATAAGATCCTCCAGCTTCAGCGAGTCGGCCTCTACCCCCTGCGCGCGCACCTCACGGCAGCGGATGCAGTTACAACGCGTCCCGCGCTGCCGCATTTCGGCGTGAACATCCTGGCGCAGGCTGGTTCGCTTGTTTCCGGCGACGACATGTGTGGATGGAATATCGCGTATCACGCGATTGACGCGGCAGTAGCGCGGGATGGTCGGCTTGAGATCCGCGATCAGGGCGGTCAGCTCTTCCTGCGTGTATGGCTGGTATTCGCCGCGTTGCCAGTATTCATAGAGCGGTGCGTTCTCCAGCAACTGGCAGGGATAGATCTTGATCTCATCCGGGCAGAGACCCTCCCATAGGCGGGGGAAGTCGGCGCGATCCGAATCGAGCGTGGCGCCGAGCAGGTTGGGCATCCAATGCAGGACGATCTTGAAGCCGCCGGCGCGCAGCAGCGCCACGGCGCGCCGCGTCTCAGCCGCGCTGTGCCCGCGCCGGTTGACTGCCAGGATGTGGTCATCCAGGCTCTGCGCGCCCATCTGCACCTTGGTCACGCCCAGATGACGGAACCAGGCCAGCTCATCGGGAGTGATCGCGTCCGGCCGGGTCTCGACGGCCAGGCCGACGTTGCGGTGCGCGGCACATTCATTAAGCGCTTGAGCCTCAATCAAGTCAACCGCAGAGCGCGCACACTGTCCCGGTGTCCTTCCGGGAGAGTTCGCAGAGACCCTTTTATGTTTTTCTTTGTGCTCTTTGTGCCCTTCGTGGTTAATTTCGTTCATAGCATCGAAGCAATTCCTGACAAACCATTCCTGATAATCCCGCGGGTAGGAACTCCACGTTCCGCCCAGGATGAGCAGCTCGATCTTATCGGTCGGGTGACCAACCGCCTCCAGCGTCTGCAGCCGTGATTTCACCTGCGCATACGGGTCGAAATCGTGTTCCACGGCGCGCATCGCCCCCGGTTCGTCCGAAAGATAACTCTTGGGCATCCGCGCTTCGTCAGGACAAAAAATGCACCGGCCGGGGCAGGGATAGGGTTTGGTCAGCACGCTGACGGTGGTCACGCCCGAAAGCGTGCGCACCGGCTTCATGCGGATGCGCGCCAAGAGACGCGGATCGGCTTGCCAGGCGCCGCTCTCGACCAGTTGATTGTAAGCCGCCACCAGCGTGGACTTGTTGATATGCCCCCCCTTCACCGGATGCCGGCGCACCGCCGCCAGTACCTCACTGCCGGCGCGCACTTCCTCCAGCACTTTACGGGCCAAGGCGAGCTGCTCAAGGGTATTTTGGCGGGCGGAGAGCCAAGTATGTTTCTGATGGTTTATCGTCTTTGCCTTGGCCATTGCTCCAAAAGTCCCGTTACGCTGTGTGGGCCGTCCAGCAACAGAATTAGTTTATTCAAGGTGTCAACGATTGCCGAAAAGGGGCCAATGCGATGTGCTTCGCCCGGCGCCGAAAGATGTACTCGAAGCACAGGCATGGACGGCGTGTGAGTGTTGTCGTAAGGAATGTTCATGCGGACACAAGGCGAGTGCTGACGATAAATAACTCGCGCCGACCTGCGGCAGGGGTTATCAAAATAGCAGTTTTGCCATACTTTACCCTGACCCATTGCTTGAGCGCCTCTTCATCGCGGTCGTGGTCTACGATTTCATGATTGTGAATGGCGACAAATTCCCCAAGATAACGCCCCCGCATCTCAGGCATG
Organism: Anaerolineales bacterium; assembly: GCA_030018695.1. GTDB lineage: Bacteria > Chloroflexota > Anaerolineae > Anaerolineales > Villigracilaceae > CG2-30-58-95. The sequence goes on along the minus strand of JASEHI010000012.1, from coordinate 8,250 downwards.
GCTGAACGCCACCAAGCTGCTTCGTCGTTGATTTTTTCTTGCTGCGCTCGAAAACGGTAATGGCGGAGGGCAGTGTTTATCAACTCCTCGACATCGATCCCCTGAGCCTGTGCCTCAGCCCGCACATTGGACGCAAGCGGCTCACGCAAAACAACATCGCTCATCGTTCACTCTCCTGCGTACATACTGTGGGATCTTCACGCAACACAATACGCTATAATAACCTTGTGGATAACGTTACCATTTTTCGACTTCTCGACCTCAACTATCAATTCTACCAGATTTTTGCGCAGCAATTTTCAGCCACGCGTGGCCGCCTCCAACCCGGCGTGCGGCGGGTTTTGGAGACCTTGCGCGGCGACGAAAACATCCTTGACCTGGGCTGCGGGAACGGTGAACTGGCGCGCGCGCTGGCTCGGCGCGAGCATCGCGGCTCGTACACCGGCCTGGACTTCAGCCTGCCACTGCTGGAAGAGGCCGGGCGCGCCCTCCCGGACAGGTTTCGCTTCGTTGAGGCAGATTTGACGCAGTTACCAGTCATCAGTGATCAGTTATCAGTGAACAATGATTGGTCACTGATAACTGGTCACTGGTCACTGATCACTGCCTTTGCCGTCCTGCATCATATTCCAGGCACACACCTGCGCCTGAGGCTATTGAACAAAGTCCACAGCCTGCTGGCCGAGGGTGGGCGCTTTGTCCACTCCGAGTGGCAGTTCCTCAATAGCTCGCGGCTGCGTGAGCGCATCCAGGATTGGGGGCAAATCGGCCTGTCCGCCGCGGATGTGGACAGCAACGATTACCTGCTCGACTGGCGTCGCGGCGGGCGCGGGCTGCGCTACGTGCATCACTTCGATGAGGCGGAGTTAAACGCCCTGGCCGCGGCGAGCAGGTTCAAGGTCCGCGAGACGTTTCGCTCGGATGGAGAAGGTGGAAAGTTGGCTCTGTATCAGCTTTGGGAGGGCGTGTAATATTACCCGCACCAGCCGCCGTGATAGTTCCGGCGGCTGTGTCATTTACTGCGGCACCGAGGTCGGGCTATCCCAGGAACGCGACATTCGCCAGAATGGACCAGGGATTTTAGAAGAGTCGCGCCCGCCGCTCTCTTTCGGGATGGTCATAGGAACAGTTCATGTTCATCTTGCTCATTGCAGCCAGGCCTCAATTTGAGCCATGGCCGACTCCGCCCATCCCAGTTTCAAGTGGTTCAACCCGTTCATCACCACACTGCCGCCAAGATTCCCAATGCCGGCGCTATCCGCGCAGCTGCCAATGAAGACCACTCCATCGCTGGGTCCGGTGTGCTCGTTGTGAATGGTCGGGATGTCATTCGTATCGCCGCACAGGAAGTACACGGCGAGCGAGGCCGGGGTGCCTGCGTTCCTGATCGTGCTGACCAGCGAGCCCTGTGTGATGGCATAATCAATGCCGTAGCCGTACGTGTAGAAGCCCCAGCCGCCATAGTATGTGGTGTACCAGTCCTGCTCCCAGGTAGGCAACGGAAAAACGCCATCCCATCGTGCGAGCATCTGTTTCTGGCCGGGGAAGAAGTTGCCGGTGGCCGTCGTGTAAATCGAAAGTTCGGGATGGTAGCGCCATATGCCCCAGCACACCATGTAGGTGTGCGGTGACGGCGCATTCACGGTACCTCCGCATTCCGGGTAAATGCTGAAGTTGTGTGACCACCCGTGGCGAAAGACGTAGTCGTATCCGCCGTTTGGATTCCCAAGCAGAATCAGCCGGCGCACGTCGTTCGCATAGGCTGTGCCCCACGTCTGCCTGACGCTGGAGACGTACATTCGGGCCGCAAAGGCCCCCTTGCTCCAGCCGACGACGTCCACCTGGCTCGCACCGGTCCGGTCCTTAATCACCTGAATGGCATCGTAGATCTGCTCCGTCCAGTAGTAGTTGTCGCCTTGCTTGTGGGGGAAGTTGATGGCGAAGACCTTATATCCCCGGCTGCTGAGATATTGCATCAGCCCGGTGTTAGGACAGGAGACCGCACCACAGCCGAAGCCCCCCAACTCGTTCGGGTTAGCCCAGGCCCGGTCGGCAGTGTCATTCGCACCATGCACCAGCAGGACTGGAACAGGCTTGGCGTTGGTATCCCAGCCCGGCGCGTAGTAGAGCAGAAAGCGGCTGGAATGTGGCTGGGCCACGTTGTTGAAGAAGGTCAACCGCTGCCCGGTCTGATTGCCCCGCCCGTCGGGGGGGTAAGCCTCGGCCAGAAAATTCGCGCTGTTGTCTTTCCAACGCTCCACCTTGACCCACCCGTTTGCCACCGAGGTGTAGGTCGCCTCCAGCGCGCGTGAAGATGTCGCCGAAGCAGTTCCCGCCGAACCGGCAATACCTGCGGCGAGCAAGCCGACGAACAGTGGGGCAATGATCCACCACTGCTGTTGCGCAAAACGCGTTTTCATTTTGTTTCCTCCTGGATGTTGAACGATTTTCTGAGTTCTCGCTTCAGAATCTTCCCGGCCGGCGAGAGCGGCAGGCCCTCAATAAATTGGATGTGCTTGGGGACTTTGTAGGTTGCCAACAGATCGCTCAAAAACCCAATCAAGTCGCCGGCCGTGAGCGCGGCGCCGGGCTTGAGCACGACGTAGGCCGCCCCCACCTCGCCCCACTTCTCATGGGGTGCCCCGACGACGGCGCATTGGGCGACCGCCGGATGCTCGTACAGGACCTTCTCGATCTCCGCCGGATAGACGTTTTCGCCGCCGGAGATGAACATGTCTTTCTTCCGGTCTACGATGTAGTAGAAGCCGTCCGCATCTACGCGGGCCAGATCGCCAGTGTGGAACCAGCCTTCAGCGTCCACGGCTTCAGCACTGGCCTGGGGGTCATTGAAATAACCGGAGCACATACTAGGCCCCCTCAGTACAAGTTCCCCTACCTCTCCAGCCGGCATAGGGCGGTTGTGCTCATCCACCAGCCGGGCCTCGACAAAGAAGTTTGGCCGGCCAATGGAGCCGGCTTTCGAGACCGCGAACTCCGGCTCCATGCTGAAGACGCCCGGCCCAAACTCGGTCATGCCGAAGCCTTGTTTGAAGGGAACATCATGCACCGTCCGCCAAGCTTTGATCAGCGGCACAGGGAGCGGAGCGCCGCCGCTGGTCAGGAATCGGACGCTGGAGAAATCGGCCGTCTTGAAGCAAGGCGACTGGAGCATCTGCTGATACTGCGTCGGCACGCAGAAAAACATCGTCACCCATTCTCGCTCGATGAGTTGCAGCATCTCCTCGGGATCCCAACGGCGTAAGATGACGACCGTGCCGCCAATGGTGAGCAAGGGCAATGTGTAGACTAGCAGCCCGCCCGTGTGGAACATAGGCGTGTGAGTGATCGTCACGTCGTCCCGATCTAACTCGTGGAGGATCGTATTCAGGGTGTTCCAGGCGATCATCCGGTATGAAATCCGGGCCGCCTTGGGGAGCCCCGTCGTGCCGCCAGTGAACAGTAGGCAGACGATGTCTTCCTCGTTCACGCTTTCAGTCGTAACCGGATCATTCGGCGCTGCCAGCAGTATCTTCTCATAATGCTGGCAGCCAGTGATGCCATCTCCCTCGAGATGGAGATAATGAGTCACCGAAGGGAACTCGGGCTTAACCTGAGCAATTCCTTCCTGGAACTCATCGGAGTAGATCAAGATTCGAGGAGTAGTCAGGTTGATCAGGTCGGCCAGTTCACGCGGGCGCAGGCGCCAGTTGAAGGGCACAAATATGGCCCCCAGTTTGCCGCAGGCGAAAAAGGCGTCGAGATACTCGACGCCGTTGAGGGCCACCATCCCGACTCGCTCCCCCTTGCCCAGGCCGACCTGACGCCGCAGCCAGTTCGCCAACCGGTTGGCTCGCTCGTTCATTTGGTGGTAGGTAAAGCGACCGGCCTCCCCTTTGGCGGCATCTACAACGGCCAAGCGGTCGGGCCAGTACAGCGCTGCGCGCCCCATCCAGTCGCCGATGTACATAGCAGCCTCCTACAATGTCCAACGAACGGCAGCCGCGGCCATCGCCAATCCCCCGCCTGTCGCACAGAAGACGACGTGATCGCCATGCCGCAGCCGTCCCTGCTCCACTGCATCGTCCAGCGTCATCGGAATGCAGGCCGAGCCGATGTAGCCCCACTTATGCATGATCCAGTGTGTTTTGCTCATCGGCTGGCCCAGCGCGGCCATCGTCGCCTCAATCGTCCGCAAGTTCAGTTGGGTGAAGAAGAACATGGCAATATCGTCCAGCCTCAGCCCGGCCTTGGCCACCACTGCGCGCACCAGTGGTGGCCAGTGTTCGCTGTTGAAGGTGGCCGGGAACTTGCGGACGAACTGGACGCGGGGTTGGCCTAAACGATTAATCGTCTCCGGCGTGGCAGGTCGGAAAGTGCCGCCGGTGTAGATGCCCAGCGCGTCGTGGTATGAACCCTCAGCGACAAGTTTGGCCGCCAGGAAGCCGGGCGCCTCCCCGGCTCCGACCACGACCGCCCCGGCCCCGTCGGCGAAGAGGGTGCAGGTGTACTTGTCGCGCCAGTCCAGAAAGCGGGTCATCCCATAGGCGCCAACAACAAGGATGTATCGGTAGTCGGGATCGGCGGCGATGGTCTTGGCGGCGATGTCCAGACCGGTCACCCAGGCGGCGCAGGCGCAGTTGACGTCATAGGCGCCGGCGTTTGTGGCGCCGAGTTTGGCCTGCACCACTGAGGCCGTCGCCGGACTGGGGTAATCGGGCGTGTCGGTAGCGACGATAATCAGATCCAGGTCGGTCGCCGCGAGCCCGGCGCGTTGCAGAGCTTGTTGAGCCGCCAAGGTAGCCAGATCGGAGGTCGCCTGATCGTCGGCCATCACGTGGCGCGTCTCGATGCCGACGTTTTGCATCAGCCACTCGTCCACCGGCTCGCCCAAGATGGCCTCCAGTTCGGCGTTGGTCAGAACCCGCTTCGGCACATAGCGGCCCGTGCTGAGGATCTGCGCATATCGAGCCATCAGGCGATCAAGAGCACAGCCTCGCCGCCGAGCACCTGCTCTCCGCGCTGGTTGAAGCAGCCCGTACTCACCGTGACGATGCCTTTCTCCGGTTGGTAGCCGGTGACTTCCACCTGCGCGGTGACGGTATCGCCGGGGAAGATCGGCTTGAGGAACCGCAACCGTTGCTCGATGTAGATCGCGCCGGGGCCGGGCAACTGTGTCCCCAGGACGGCCGAGATCAGGCCTGCGGCGAGGAAGCCGTGCACCACCCGACGCCCGAAGCGGGTCGTTTTGGCGAAGGCGTCGTCGAGGTGCAGCGGGTTGGTGTCGCCGGTGAGGCGGGCGAAGGCCTGCACCTCTTCGTCCATGATCGTCCGCGTGAGCGAGGCCCTGGCCCCCAAGCGTAGGGGCGAAGCATGCTCCGCCCCTGTCTCCATCTGGCCCGGATCAGACATGCGCGCCGAGGAAGTTGAAGAGGGCTTGCCGGAAGGCCTCCGGCTTTTCAATGTGCGGGGAATGTCCACAGTCGGGAATCACCTCTTCATGATACTGCCCGCCCTGTGCCCGGTATGCCTCGAGCACCGCGCGCATTTGAGCGGCCATCGGCTGGGGTGGGAAAACCTCCGCGCCCGGCCAGCCGGGCACCGCCCCAAGTTGGCCGAGATAGCCGAAGTCGAACAGTGAAGTGTCCGACACGATCTGGTCGTCGGCGCCCCGCATCCATAGCAAGTCGGGCTTCGGCGCGATTTGGGCGAAGCCGCTCAGGTTGCAGTATTTGGGCGAGATGGCGTTGTTCGTCCCCTTCGTGCCCGGCGCCACCGTTGGCCAGTTCGGCGAAGTCGTCATGTCGCCCGGGTAGTTGTCATCGCCGACCTTCGTGCTGAGCAGCGCCGAGACGAAGATCTCCTCTCGTTCCCCGGCCGCGCGGAAGGGGGGCTTGAAGAAGAACGCATTCATCACCTTGCGGGGAGAGAAGTCGCTCTCCTCACTGCGGTCTCCCGTCGCCAAGCGCTTGACGAACTCGGGGTTGGCCGTCCCGCCGCCCGAGCCGGCGTAGTCCGGCCAGCACGGCCTCCCGGCTGCATCTTTCGTCCCGCCGAAGCCGTAGGGTGATAGGGGGTCAATCAGGGTGAGCGAGGCGACTTCGGCCGGGTGGTCCATCGCGTACTGCATGGCAATGCCGCTGCCTACCGACCAACCCACCAAGTGCGTCTTCCGACCAGCGAGGGCTGTCACCAGCGCGTGCAGGTCGTCGGCAAAATCCCGCAGGCCGCGGGTGGCGTCTACCGGTTTGGTCTCGGACTCGCCGAAACCGCGCAGGTCGGGAGCCAGCCCGCGGTAGCGCGGCGGGAGCGCTGCCATCGTCTCCTCGAAAAAGCGGGACGAGGAGATATTGCCGTGAATGAAGAGCACCGGCACGCCATCCTCCGGCCCGCTTGTCAGGAGATGCGTCTTCAGCCGGGGTGTGCCGACGATCTTCGAAACAATTCCCTCGAGCAATGCATCAGTCATATTGGCCTCCTTGAGTCTCACGACCCTGTGTCAGGGGATGGGGGTCCATCCCGTGTCGGATAAAAGTGAGCATGCTCTCGACGACGGCCTCAGGCGGGCGTTCGTCGTTCCAGAGCACCCAGCGCATTCCTAGAAAATCGGCGATGCCCATCAGGCAATAGGCCAGACACTCGGGATCCAGGCGGCGGAGTTGCCTGGCGTCTATCGCCTGAGACAGACCTCGCACGTAGCCTTCAGCGAGCCGACGGTAATACCAGCGAAAGAGTTCTTCGTCCACGAACTCCGCCTGGCGGACGATCTTGTAGAGATTGCGATGCTGATGGGCGAAGGCGAAAAATGTGCGGAGGCCGACGCGCTCAACCTCCAGGCGGTCGGAAAGACCCTCCACGGCCACGGCTATCTCGCGGCGCAAACGGTGGCTCAACTCCTGTACCAGTTCAACAAAGATGGCCTTCTTGTCGGGGAAATACACGTAGAAGGTCCCCTGGGCCACGCTGGCGCGTTGGGTGATCTCAGCGATGCTGGCCCGTTCATAACCTTTTTCGCCGAAGACCGCTTCCGCCGCGTCGAGGAGTTTTTGCCGGGTCCGCTGGCCGCGTTGGGTGGCCGGTTGGCTTGCGAGACGATTTGAGGATGAAATTGACACCCGATTCACCTTTCATGTATAATTTACCATCCTTTTAGCCAGATGTCAACTACTCATTGACACCCAATTTCCTGGCAGTGAAACGATAAGAAGAGGGTTTGCGCCCACCACTCGGCTCCCGCCGAAGGCCTACTCGGTACAGAATCACGGCAAATCCCAGAGAGCCGGAAGATACGGTAGAGCCTGTTTTGATAAGTTGTGGTAGTATGAGTTCATTCGTCTGCCTGAGGTCACCATGAACCTGTTTGACAAGGAAGCGCTTTCTATAGATGTTGCCTCCTGCCTGCGCGAACTTCGCAAAGAGCGGGAAATGTCCATGCGCGCTTTGGCGCAGCGAAGCGGGCTTTCCGCAAATGCCCTGAGCATGATCGAACGCGGCAAGACCTCACCCTCTGTCACACCGATTTCCCCCGGACGATCCGGACTGGCAAGTATTCCGCCCGCAGAACGCCTGGTTTCAGGCAGGAAACCGGTCAAAATCTGCGATCTCGCCGCCGGAATACTTGCCAGTTTCAAGGCTTGAAACTGCCCGCAGGGAAATCGGTGTGTCAGTACGTTGTATAAGCTCGCCGACGCAATGGATGTGCCTGTTACGGCCTTCTTCGGCCCGCAAATGGAGCGGAACCGGGTGGTATTTCTGCGCGCAAGTGAACGTACGCGTGTTTCTTTCCAGCGCGGTATATGGGAAGGGCTGGGTGGAGAACAGTTCGTCGGCCGGGTAGAACCGTTTATGTTGACCTTGGAAAGCGGGGCCAGCAGCGGCAACAACAGCATGGTGCATACCGGACACGAGTTCGTTTTCTGCCTGCGCGGGCAACTGGAATATCAAGTCGAAAAAGAAATTTACAATCTCGAACCGGGGGATAGCCTGTTGTTTTCTGCGCACCTTCAGCATCGTTGGCGCAATAGGGGAAATACAGTGACCAATGTCTTAATTTTGCTCTCGGGTTTCGCCGAGGGTGAACGTCCCATTGCAATGCACCTGGCGGCAGAAGGCGGGAACTAAAGTAAACGTTACCCAATAACACCTTCGCCAAAATGAATTGGGTGTGTTTCAAATGAGTTGAGAGAGAACGTCCCGCAGGTTTGATTGAGCCAATTTAGCCGTCTTTCAAAACCTGCGGGACGGTTGTTTCAA